>JAGQRC010000389.1 GCA_020425835.1 Planctomycetota bacterium
TCGGAGCGAACGAGACATGGTCGCTTCTTCCCGCTGGCCATCGGGACGCGATGGTCACGGATCGCGGGAGGAGGGACCGCGCTCCACCGGGAGTGTACCGGTCCGACGCGCCGATCGCCTCCGGCCTCGCCGGACTGCTACCTCCGGACGAACGGGCGGCGAAGCCCCTCGGATCGCCGGATCGTCGGGGAGCAGACCCGGCCGTCGAGCACCATCCAACCCGCGAGAAGTGCGATCACCAGTGCCATGGGGAGTTCCTTGTCGAACGAGCCGCTCCGAGGGCGGCCTCGTTGGCCGCCGCCCGCGGTCCAAGAAGGGGAACCGGCGACGCGACAGAACTCCGGGGACCCAAAAAAATCGAACCCGGGCGTCACGGACAGGCCCAGTCGGCACACTCCGAATCCGGGTCGGTGGTGTCGAAACCGCAATCGGGGTACGGCGGAGGAGGCGCGGCTCCGCCGGAGAAGAGGAACGCGAGCGTCTCCCACATGTCGGCGATCGACAGCACGCCGTCATCGTTGAAGTCCACGGCGTCGTCACAATGGGGATCGGGGGTGGACCCGATCCCGATCATCGCGAACTGACGGAAGAAGTCGGCGAGGTCGACGGTCCCGTCGCGGTTGGCATCGCCGCGTAAGAACGGCGGGAGGAATCGAATCGTTCGTTGCACGGCCTGAGGTGACCAGGACCCG
This sequence comes from Planctomycetota bacterium, assembly GCA_020425835.1. The sequence goes on from JAGQRC010000389.1 coordinate 693, forward strand.
CCCGAGGGAAAGAAGATCACCGCCTCCACGAACTCGAGCGGAACGTCGGCCGGCTCGGTCACGGAATAGGTCGCCTCGTAGAGATGGTCCTCGCCAGGAGGGATCGAGGGGAAGATGGTCACCGAGTGCATCGCTTCGACCGAGAAGCCCCACGACTGGACGTCGATGATCGAGACGTCGAGCGGCAACTGCAGGAGCGTGGCGGACGGGACGACACTGTCGAGGGTCGCCGCCGGATCATGGACCAGGTCGAACGCCCAGCCGCTCCAGAGGTCGGGCGAGTAGCTCGACAGTCCGACGCGTGCGACGAGCGGTTCGGTGTAGGGGCCCACCGCCGGGTAGATCCCGAAACCGACTCCCGGCTGCGCCCGAACAGTGCTGACGAGAGCCAGGAGAGCGACCGCACCGCCCGCGAGTCCGACTCGAAACCCGTTCCGATCGCGAGTTCGCCGGATCGATCGCACGAGCTCGGCGTCCGTCGAAAGGCGTCCATTCTTCGGATCCTCCATGGCTCGCGCCCTCCTTTGCGCCGGTTCGTTTCGGGTCGCCGCTCGCGGGTCGTCGGTCGCCCGGGGCGATCTGTTTCTGGGTGAAGAGCCGTCCCACGACGATGATACGCCGGCTCATCCCCTCGAGCCATCACTCGCTACGCCTTGCCGTACCTCGGCTCGATCCTCTCCAGGAACCCGTCCGTCCCACGTGCGAGTCGACGGGTCCCTGCCGTCGGAAGTGACGCGGAACCGAACTTGAGTTTCGCGAAACCGTGGTCAGGATGGACCCCATGCTCCCCGACCTCCGAACCCTCAGTTCGCTCTTCCACGTGCCGTTCGGCTGACAAGCCCACCGGTCAGCAGGTCGTTGATCTCTCGTCCCCTCTTCGCAATCCGTCGACGCTGGCTGTCGCTCTAGCGCGACGCCGAGGGGACTTCCCGAACAACACGAAACGGCAACGGGACGATCGTCCCGAGGGAGTTCTCATGTCCAGAGTCATGGCTGGCGCTGTCGCGCTGTTGGTCTCCGCTTCCGTGTGGGTCTCCACTTCGACCGCGCTCGCGGGCGACGACGCCAAGTGGTCCCATCACAGCGGCGACATCAAGTTCGTGATCGGTTTCGAGAAGGGTCAGGAGATGGCCCAACTCTCGGGGAAGCCGATGATGCTCTTCTTCACGACGACGTGGTGCGGGTGGTGCAAGAAGCTCGCGGGCGAGTCCTTCGTCGATCCGCAGGTCGTGGCGGAGCTGACGAGCTTCGTCCCGGTGATCGTCGACGGAGACACCGAGAAGGCCACGTGCCAGAAGTACGGTGTCAGCGGGTATCCGAACATCAAGTTCGTCACCAGTGACGACAAGCGCCACGCCGAGGTCGCGGGGTACGTGGACACCAAGTCCTTCCTGGCCAAGGTCGCCGACGCCAAGAAGAGCATCGGCGAAGTGAAGTTCGACCCGAAGTACGTTCGGTACCTGTCGACGTCTGCCAAGAAGCTGCACAAGGAGAAGAAGTACCACGACGCGCTCCTGACCATCCTCGAGATCCAGAACAGCGGCGCGGATGAGAAGACGGTCGGCCAGGCGGCGAAGCTGAAGGAGAAGATCGAGAAGACCGCGACGGAGGCGCTCGAGAAGGCCAAGCGTGTCCGTGAGAACGACCCGGCGGCGGCCCGCAAGTTGTTCGAAACGATCAAGAAGGAGTTCTTCGGCCTCGAAGCCGCGAAAGAGGCAGCCAAGCTCCTCGGCTGACGCGCGGACCGCATCGGACTCCTCGCGACCTCCCGGCGCCGTCTCGAGATCGAGCTATTGCGACGGAACGAGGGCGGGCGGCGAACCCCCACCGCCCCCTTCGTTCGTCCCTCGAGGTCTCCGCAATGGCGTGGTCCCTCAGACCGCGAAGCGGAAGTGCATGATGTCGCCGTCTCGGACGACGTAGGTCTTGCCCTCGAGGCGCATCTTCCCCGCCTCCTTCACCGCGGCCTCGGATCGATACTTCATGAGGTCGTCGTAGTGGTAGACGTCGGCTTTGATGAAGCCCCGCTCGAAGTCGGAGTGGATGACACCCGCGGCCTGTGGAGCGGTGGCCCCGCTCGGGAAGGTCCAGGCGCGCACCTCCTTCTCGCCGGCGGTGAAGTAGGTCTGCAGGTTCAGCAGCTCGTACCCCGCACGAATCACGCGGTTGAGCCCCGGCTCCGCGAGGCCGAGGTCGTTGAGGAACTCGGTTCGCTCCTCCCCCGTGAGCTCGGCGAGCTCCGACTCGATCTTGCCACACAGAGCGACGATCGAGGCGCCCTCCGCCGCCGAGTGCTCGGCGAGCTTCTGGTAGAGCGCACACTCCTCGGGCGCCGCGATGTCATCCTCGGACACGTTCGCGACGTAGAGGACCGCCTTGTCGGTCAGCAGGTGCAGGTCCGAGAGACGCGCGCGATCCTCGGGCGACATCTCGATGGCCCGAACCGGGGTCCCGTCATCGATGTGCGGCCGGATGCGCTCGAGGAGCTCGACGGTCTTGATGGTCTCCTTGTCGCCGCCTCGGGCCTTGCGCTGCAGGTTCTGGTGACGCTTGGTCACCGTCTCGAGATCGCAGAGCAGCAACTCGGTATGGATGACGTCGACATCGCGCACCGGGTCGACCGAGCCGTCGACGTGGACGACGTTGGTGTCCTCGAAACAGCGAACGACGTGGGCAATCGCTTGCGTCTCGCGAATGTGAGCGAGGAACTTGTTCCCGAGTCCCTCCCCTCGCGACGCTCCCGCGACGAGCCCGGCGATGTCGACGAAGGTCATCGTCGTGGGCACGAGCTTCTGAGGCGGGATGCAGGCGGCGATGTCCTGGAGCCGGTGGTCCGGTACCTCGACGATGCCGGTGTTGGGCTCGATCGTGCAGAACGGGAAGTTCGCCGCTTCGGCCTGCGCCGAGTTCGTGAGCGCGTTGAAGATCGTCGACTTCCCGACATTCGGCAGTCCGACAATGCCGCAGCGGAATCCCATCGGTGGCCCCTCGGGTCTGGAGAAGCCCGTGAGAATAACGTTCCGCTCGGGGAAGCCAAGGGGCACCGCGGAAGATCAGGCGTGCCATCGGTCGGTGCGCCGCGGACGTGGCCTTCGTCCCCGTCCGCGATCGTCGGGTCGCGAACTCAGGGGCAGATCGCCATCCCGCAATCGAGCCCGTCGGAGGTCGGGTCCGGCCCGCAGTCGAGGATCCCGGGCGCCGGGATGGTCGCCATCGTCCCGAACAGAGCGTTGAGGATGAGGATCGCGTCGGCGATGTCGATGGCGCCATCGTCGTTGGCGTCCGCGGCGTCGGAGCAATTGCTCGGCGGCCCCGACGAGAAGAGAGCGGCGAGAAGGTACACCGCATCGGAGATGTCGAAGCTGCCATCGCCATTGAGCTCGCCGCGTCGAAACTCGGGCACGGACGGCAGGATCGTCACCGTCGAGTTGGTCAGCGCGCCGGGCGCGACGGTGCTGCCACCGATCACGAACACGACTTCGAAGGGTGGATTGGCGATGGTCTCGCAGAACTCGACCGGGGTGGTCGTCTGCCCGCTGCCGCCCTGGACCTCGTAGACACCGACGAAGGACACCCAGTCGGTGACCGGACCCAGCACGGTGGTCCCCGCGAGACTGAGCACGAAAGCGCCGCCCCAACCATCCGACTCGATGATCACATTGGCGAAGTCGGGGTTGGACATGATCAGATCGAGGCCCTGCGCGACGGTGATGATCGAGAGGTCCTGGGGATCGTGGCAGACCCCGAGCCCCATGGCTTCGATCGGACTGGACACATTGTCGATGAGAATGTCGACAGTGATGATGTCCCCGACCGAGCCGCTGGCATTCGTCGCCTCGAGCGAATGCGGCTGCGCGAGCGCGAGAGGCGACGCGCCGAGAACGAGAAGAAACCCGAGAAAGGCGATCCACGACGAAGACCCG
>JAGQRC010000390.1 GCA_020425835.1 Planctomycetota bacterium
TCGCCTGCTACGAACACCTCTGGGTCGACGCGCCCCAACGCGTCCCGCTCGCGTGAGAGGAGTCGAGGGATGGCTCGACGAGGACGGAACATCTCGTGGGTGGAGCGCGTCGCGGCCCAGCTCGGCATCGTGCCCGGGAGCAACGATCCCGGAGCGGCGCCACCGACTCGCCACGAGGACGGCACGCTCTCCTACTACCCGCCGCTCGAGAAGTGGGATGACTGGGAGGAGCCGAGCGCGCGACGGGAGAAGCGTCGCTACGCGCTCGTCCCGACGACGTGCTTCAACTGCGAGGCCGCGTGCGGGTTGCTGGCCTACGTGGATCGCGAGACGGGCACCGTTCGCAAGATCGAGGGCAACCCCCTCCACCCCGGCTCCCGAGGTCGCAACTGCGCAAAGGGCCCCGCGACGATCAACCAGATGATGGATCCCGAGCGCATTCTCGAGCCGCTGAAGCGCAAGGGACCGCGCGGTTGCGGGCAGTGGGAACGCGTCAGCTGGGACGAGGCGCTCGACGACATCGCCGGTCGCATCCGGCGTGCGTTCGACGAGGGTCGCGGGCGTGAAGTGATGTACCACGTCGGTCGGCCGGGCCACGAAGGGTTCATGGAACGGCTGCTCGGCGCGTGGAAGATCGACGGTCACAACTCGCACACCAACATCTGCTCTGCATCGGCTCGACTCGGCTACCAGATGTCGGTCGGTTACGACCGCCCCAGCCCGGACTACGCCAACGCGAAGCTGATCCTGCTGATCTCCGCGCATCTCGAGTCCGGGCACTACTTCAATCCGCACGCGCAGCGGATCATCGAAGCGAAGCAGTCGGGCGCTCGCTTGGTCGTCCTCGATCCACGACTGTCCAACACCGCGGCACGCGCCGATCTCTGGCTGCCGGTCCGACCCGGCACCGAGACCGCCGTGCTCCTCGCGGTCGTGCGCCTCCTCCTGGAGCGCGATGCGATCGCTCACGCCTGGGTCCGGGACTGGGTCGATTGGCGAGGTTTCCTCCGCGCCCGTCACCCCGCGGACACCGTGAGCTACGACCAGTTCCTGCGTCGACTCGCGGAGACCTACGACGAGTTCACGCCGGAGTTCGCCGCGCGCGAAGCGGGGATCGAGGCGGACCAGGTGCGCCGTCTCGCGACGGAGATCGCCGCGGCCGGCTCGCGCGTCGCCTGTCACGTCTGGAGGAGCGCGGCGACCGGCAACGAGTACGGTTGGCAGGTCTCTCGTTGTCTCAGCCTGTTGAACGCGCTGACCGGGTCGCTCGGCGTCGAGGGTGGCACCGGCGTCCACGGCTGGCACAAGTTCAAGCCGAAGTTCTGGTCGACCCCGGATCCGGTGCCGATGTGGAACGAGATGCAGTGGCCCCGCGAGTATCCGCTGTCGTTCTACGAGATGAGCATCCTGCTCCCCCACTTCGCGCTGACCGGAAGAGGCAAGCTCGACACCTACTTCACGCGGGTCTACAACCCGTGCTGGACGAACCCCGACGGTTTCCAATGGATCGAGTTCCTGCGCGACGAGTCGCGGCTCGGTCTCCACGTCGCGCTGACCCCGACCTGGAACGAGTCCGCCTACTTCGCGGACTATGTTCTTCCCACCGGCCACTCCACCGAGCGCCACGACATTCAGAGCCAAGAGACACACGCCGGCGTCTGGGTCGCGTTCCGCCAACCGGTACTCCGCGCCTATGCGGAGCGCCGAGGGCAACGGATCACCGACACGCGCGAGGTGAATCCGGGCGAGGTGTGGGAAGAGGACGAGTTCTGGATCGATCTCACTTGGCGCATCGATCCCGACGGCTCACTCGGGATCCGTCGGCATTACGAATCTCCCTACCGCGCCGGGGAGAAGATCACCGTCGACGAGTACTACCAGTGGATCTTCGAGAACGCCGTGCCGGGCCTTCCCGAGGAGGCAGCCCAGCACGGCTGGACGCCGCTCGAGTACATGCGGCGCATCGGGGTGTTCGAGGTGAAGCGCGACGTGTTCCGTCTGAACGCGGACCCGGTCGCCGAACTCGATGACCAGAAGCTCCGGGTCGATGCGAAGGAGGGACTCGCCTACCGCGGAGAGACCCTCGCCGGAGTGGTCGCGGATGGGAAAGTGCGAGCGGGCTGGGCCACGCCATCGAAACGGGTCGAGGTCCACTCGTCGACGCTCGCCGATTGGGGCTTCGCCGACCACGCGATCCCCTGGTACTCGAAGAGCCACGTCGGCCCCCACGCGCTCGACCCGGAGAACGGCGTCTACTGCCTGGTCCCGACCTACCGGCTCCCGACGATGATCCACACCCGCTCGGGGAACGCGAAGTGGCTCGCCGAGATCTCCCACGCGAACCCGGTGCTGATGCATCCCGAAACCGCAGAACGCCACGACATCCGCACCGGCGATCTCGTCCGTGTCTCGACCGACATCGGCCACTTCGTCAATCGCGCCTTGGTCACCGAGGGAATGCGGCCGGAGACGATCGCCTGCTCGCACCACATGGGACGGTGGCGCCTCGACGGCGGGCCCGGATCGCGCTGGAACTCGGCGACCGTCCGGATCGAGAACCTCGACACCCGCACGCGTCGGCTCCGCATCATCCAACCGACCGACCCCTTCGAGTCGAAGGACCGCGACTCGGAGCGCATCTGGTGGAAGGAGTCCGGGGTCAACCAGAACCTCGCCTTCCCGGTCAACCCCGACCCCGCCAGCGGAATGCACTGCTGGCACCAAGTCGTGCGCCTGTCGAAAGCGGAGCCGGACGATCAATACGGAGACGTCGTCGTCGATCTCGAGAAGTCGCTCGCACACTACGAGGAGTGGTTGGCGAAGACGAAGCCTGCGAAGCCGGGTGGCCTTCGCCGCCCGAAGTGGCTCCCTCGGCCACTGAAGCCCGCCGAGGATCAGTACGAGCTGTAGAACGAGGGTCGTCGAACGGAACGACAGGCATCGTGCGGGTTGCGGGTGGTCCGGGTCAAACCGGTTCGGGAACGAGTGCTGAAGGCACGCGCAGGTAGTTCACCAGAAACCGAACGACCTACCCCCGCCGGGCCACGCCCGCGCTGGCCCCAAGCAATCCCCCACCGAAGCTCAGCCCACCCATCGGAACCGGACCCGAGCGTCGAGCGGGACACTGAACTTCCTCGCACGATCCCGAGCGGGTCCCACACAACACCACACCCCCCCGCCGCTCCGGAGGGAGGAGCAACGGAGGGGTGCACTCGGAACTTCTCGATCGTCTCGTCGAACTCGACCTACGGGCAGTTCGAGAACGAATCGCAGGTCAGACCGTCCATCGTCGGGTCGATACCGCAGCCCGGGTACGGGGCCGGCGGAGGCGGACCTCCGGTGAACAGCGTTCCCAGCGCGTACACCGGATCGGAGATGTCGATCGCGCCATCGTCGTTCACGTCGCCCGAGTCATCGCACGCGAGTGCGGGTCCTCCGGAGAACAGGTAGGAGAGCGCGTAGACGGCATCCGAGATGTCGAAGCCGCCGTCGTCGTTGGCGTCCCCGCGAGTGAACGGAGTCCCGGCGATCACCGCGAAGACTCCGCAGTCGAGGTAGGGAACGAACGAAACGCCCGCGCTGCTCGAGAAGACGCTCGTGACCGGCGGATTGCCGATCGTCCCGACGACGCAGATCTCCGAAGTCGTCCCGACCGCGAGGCCGCCGGCGACTTGGAACTCGGTGATCAAGAGCGGCACGCTCAGACCGGCCGGGATCGAGCTGTCGATCGGGGGCGAGATGTCGACCGCGACGCCGACGGTGAACCAACCCTCGACGTTGTCGAAGTTCGGGGCGAAGAAGTCGGAGACTTCCGCCGGGGTGCCATCGAGCGTCAAGCCCGCGACCTGCAGCTGACTCGGATCGAACTCCAGCGCCATGGAGTAGCCACCGATCGGGTCGGGGAAGGTGCCGACCGTGGTGTGGAAGGCGGTACCGCCGGGGACCCCATCGAGGTCGAGCGCCTGGATCACGTAGTAGTCACAGCTGTCCGGGAGACCGTCCTCGTTGACGTCGGCGAGCACGCCGCTCGAGATGTCACAACTGTCCGGGATCTGGTTCCCGTTGCAGTCCTCGACCGTGCCCGCGAGCACGTCGCAGAGGTCGGCGATGCCGTTGCCGTCGCAGTCGGGAAGAAGTCCCGACGCGACGTCGCACTCGTCCGGGATGTCGTTCCCGTTGCAGTCGCTCGCCTGGCCGGTCTGGACTTCGCAGAGGTCATCGATGCCGTTGCTGTTGCAGTCGGTGCCGGCGACCAGGCCCTCGATGCTGTCGACGATGAAGTTCCCGTTGCAGTCGAGGTCCTCGATGTTCGCCGGCACGATCTTGAAGAGCTCCCCGCCGGCGAGATCCATGATGTAGATGTCGCCGTAGGCATCCTCACCGAACCCGGAGATGCTCGCGATGCTGCCCTGACCGGCCGGCGGCGCGAGGATCGTCTGGATCTGGGTCACACCGGTCAGCGCCGTGCCGGTGCCGTTGATCTCGCCGCTCCAGATCCGACCGGAGCAGTAGTCCGCGTAGAAGTAGGTGCCGTCGAGCGCGGGCATGGACGCGCCGCGGTAGATCCGGCCACCGGTGATGCTGCAGCCGAGGCTGTGCGTGTAG
>JAGQRC010000391.1 GCA_020425835.1 Planctomycetota bacterium
CGACGAGATCGCCGACGGCCAAGACGTACGACGAGTCCTCGGTCGGTGGCGCGAACGATGCGCAGGTGACATAGCGGTCGCACCCCAGCGAGTCCGCCGTCGGATCGAGCCCGCAGTCCGGGTACGGCGCCTCGATCGGCGGAGATCCTGGCACGAGGCCGAACTGCAGCACGACGAGAATGTCGGTCACATCGAGGAGACCGTCGTCGTTGACGTCTGCCGCATCCGCGCACTGGGGGGCCGGTCCTCCACCGAACAGCGCCTCGGACAGGTAGGCCGCCTCGGCGACCGCATCGAAGAGTCCATCGCCGTTGATGTCGCCGCGTCGGAACAAGGTCTGCGACTCCGCGTGTGGAGCCAGGGTGCCGAGGGACGCGAGAACGAACCATGCCCAGAGCCAGAGTCGTCGCTTCATCGAGATACTCCCTGATCGAGCCTCGCGCGATCCTACCACCGGGTCGCGTCCGGAATGAGTCTTCGACGGGCGGTCCGGGCAGGGTTGCGGAAACGCAACTCAGGCTCGCTCGTGGGTCGGGATTCAGGGGCAGCTCGACTCCACACACGAGAGAGTGTCGACGGTGGGATCGGTCCCGCAATCGAGGTACGGCGCCGGTGGTGTCCCCCCGCTGAAGAGATGGGCGAGCGTCGTCACGGCGTCGGCGATGTCGAGGTATCCATCGTCGTTGGAGTCGCATGCGTCGCGACATGACGGTCCCGGTCCCCCGAGGAAGAGATAGGACTGGTGGAAGATCGGGTCGGCGACGTCGACGAGTCCGTCGTCGTTGCAGTCCGTCCGGACGAACGTCGAGCGGCTTGCCGCGTGGAAGCCGAGATCGACGACGCCGGTGTCCGGGGCACCGTTGGTGCTCGTCGTCCCGTCGAACGGAGCGACGCTCGGATCCCCGGCGTCGACACAGGGACTGTCGGACGATTGACCCGCGGAGACCTGGCTCAGAGGGAATCCACCACTGGATCCGGCGGCGAAGAGCGGATCCGCAGCGATCACCCCCGGACCCGAGAATCCCCCTTGGACGTCGCAGTAGCGCGCGGCGACGGTACCCGCGATCTGGGCGTTCGTCGGCGCATCGTTGCTCCAGAGAATCGAGTGCTCGACGAGAGTGGGAGAGATGAAGAGGGCGAGCGCACCCCCGGTCTCCGCGGCCTCGTTGTCGACGAACGTCGAGTGTCGGATCGAGCAGGGAGTCGTCCCGGGGACGACCGAAGCGGACGTCGCGAAGATCGCACCGCCCGAGAGCGTGCAGGTGTTGCCGTAGAGCAGGCAGTTCTCCAGCGTGATCGCGCTGTCGACGGCCCAGACCGCTCCCCCCGATCCACGGGTTCCGACCGCATCGTTGGAGAAGAGCTCGCACGAGCGAATCACCGCGGTGGAGTCGCGGAGGCGGATCGCCGCTCCCGAGTCGGCCACGTTGCCACCGAATCGCTCGCCCTCGAGGAGCACGACCGAGTCGACGACATCGAGGGCCCCGCCCAGGAGGTTCTCGTAGTACTCGTTGTCGCGGAAGATGCAGTGCGAGGAGCCGACGACGCGAACCGCTCCGTGGTCGGCTCGGTTGCACGAGATCGTGTTCCCCTCGATCTGCGCGTTCGAGTGCTCCAGGTGGATCGCGAGGCCCGCCGAATCCACGGCGAAGGCCTCGACGTTTCCGGCAATGGAGTTGTTGCGGATCACGGGGTCCGCGTCGACGCAGACGATCGCCCCTCCCGTGACCGCGAGTTGCCCGTCCGGATGAGCGAAACCTCCGGTGAGGTAGAGGTTCTCGATCGTCGGGGATGAACCCTCGCCCGTGATGCGAAGGGTCGCATCCCGTTGGCCGCCATTGATGATCGTCGAGACGGAGTCCTCCGAGCCCCGCAACGTGATCGACTTCTCCGCCAGCACGAGATTCTCGAAGTAGAGGCCCGGGGCGACCAGAACGATGTCGCCATCCACCGCGGCGTCGATCGCGTCCTGGATCGTGGCGTGGTCCCCCGGGACGGTGATCGTTCCGGCATGGACAGGAGCGTGCGACGAGATCAGCCAGGTCGAGGCGACGAGGAGATAGAGGGTCGGGTTGCGGTGCATCGGGGCGCCCTTTCTATCGCGTGTTCCGAGGTCTGCTCCGGACGAGGGAGAGCCCTCGTGCGGTCTTCTCAGGAGTGAGCGAGAAAGGGGCGCGCGTTTTCCGGGATTCCCGGATTCCTGTCGGCGCTGAACGATCGATCTCGGACCGGCTCGGTGGCTCGTCGTTCAGCGTCCCCCGCGACGCTCTCCCGCGGGGGGGAGTTCGGTCGGCGGCTCGTCGCGGAGGCTCTCGCCCGCCGGCAGCGCGTCGATCGCGTCGATCAACCGGAGGACTGCCCGGGCGATGATTCGAATCGTCTCTCCGTCGATCTTGTCGATGGTGTCGGTCGGTTGGTGATAGTCGTCGCTCTCGCTCGTCGTGAGGAAGATCGTCGGCAGTCCCTTGGCTCGGAAGGCCGCCGAATCCTCTCGCCCCGCCGCGGCACGTTCGATGAACTTGCGGACCAGGGTGAAGTCCTCCGGGGCGTACGACGCGAGCGACTCCGCGGCACACGCCTGCTTGGCGAGCGCCATGAGGCGCGCCGAGTGCCCGCCCAGGAGACCGACGCCTCGGTCCGGCATCCCCATCGCCTGCTTCGCGAGCTGCATGCGCTTCTGGTCGAGGAAACGACCGCGTCCGATCATGTCGAGATTGATCATCGCCGTGAGCCGGTCCAGAGGGAGGCTCGGTTGGGCGACATAGCGTCGCGCGCCCTGCAACCCGATCTCCTCCGCCCCGAACGCGACGAAGACGATCGTTCGATGCGGTCGGTTCTCGCGTGACCGGAGCGCCTTCGCCAGCCCGAGCAGGCCCGCGACCCCGGAAGCGTTGTCGTCCGCGCCGTTGTAGATCAGCGTCTTCCCGGACTCGGTCGTCCGGGTTCCGATGTGGTCGTAGTGTGCGCCGATCACGATGTGCTCCTCCGCGAGCCCCGGGTCGGCGCCACGCAGGATCGCGATCACATTGCTCGTCCAGCGCTCCTCGATGCCCGCGACCTTCCCGTCGATCTCGACCGAACGGAAGATCTGGAACCGCTGCTCGAACTCGCCGTCCGGACCGCCCGGCTCGAGACCGAGCTTCCGGAACTCCGCCTCGATGTAGGTGGCGGCGATGCGGTCCTCGGCGCTCCCCAAGTCGCGCCCCTGTAGGCGATCGTGCGACAGGAAGAAGACGTGGCCGAGGAGTTCCTCGTCCGCGACCGGGAAGTCGAGCGCCGAAGCGGGCGCCGAGCGCGTCGCGTCTCGAGGTGCACTCTCGAGCGGAGCAGCGACCGTGAGTGACAGGAGAAGGGGAAGCCACATGGGAGCACCTCGATTCCCGGTCCCGAAGTCCCGACGCCGCGAGGATTCCCGGCCGATCCCCCATGCGGCGGCGGACGCGGATCGATTCTGAGCGATCCCCGAGGCTCCAGCCATCGGATCGAGCCTCGATTTTCGTTGGGACGCCCGAAGCCGCTGTGGGATCCTTGTCCCGCTCCGCGGTACCCAGCAGTCCGTTCGAGCTCACCCCGCGTGCGATGCGTTCGCCGCGGTGGGACCCGAGGCGGCACTTCCCGCCGGGTCGACGAAAGGAGATCCGCCATGAGGACCTTGCTCACCACACTCCTGCTGCTCTTTGCCGTGAGCGCACCCGCCGACGCGTTCGTGCGGGGTGATCTCGACGGCGCCGGCGTGGTCGACATCAGCGACGCGATATCGATTCTCTCGGAGCTGTTCGATCCCTTCGCGCCCCCGCTCACCTGCGCGGACGCTGCTGATGTGAACGACGACGGCATCATCGACATCGGCGACGCTGTCTTCCTGTTGGCGGCGTTGTTCCAACCGGGTTCGGATCCGATTCCCGCGCCGTGGCCGGACAACGGCAGCGATCCGACCGCGGACGCGTTGCCCCCCTGCGATCCGGTGGGCTTGCTCCCCTTCACCACCATCGCCCAGGGCGACATCTCGGACCTCGACATGGGGGTTCAAACGGTCTTCCTCGATGCGGCGACGTTCAACGCGTTCTGGTTCGAGCACGACAGTTTCGATCCTCCACCCGCGGTCGACTTCACGACGGAGATGGTCGTGGCGATCCTGAGCGTGTTCGAAACGGCGGGGGTGACCCACGACATCGACGAGATCGAGGCGTTGTCGTCGACGGTCGAGATCCGATACACCACCACGCTTCCCGGGGTGTTCTTCCCCATGGCGACGCGCCCGCACCACTTCGTGAAGTGCCCGCGCACGACCCTCCCGCCGGTCTTCGTGGAGAACGTCATCGCGCTGCCCTGACGCGATCGTCCGGTTCCACTCGGGGACCGCCGCCGGATGAAGAGAGGCCGCGAGAGTTCTCGCGGCCTCGCTCTGCTTTACGCTATCCCGATCCGTCGACCCCGCGACGATCGATCCACGTGCCCGCGAAGAACGCGATCGCGCCGATGCCCCAGAGGATCGCGCAGATGCCGAGCATCGTGGTCAGATCGTATCCGCGCCACACCGCTCCCTCGAGCGCGAGGATCGACCATTTCACCGGTGAGAAGCTACCGAGATCCTGGATCCATCGC
>JAGQRC010000392.1 GCA_020425835.1 Planctomycetota bacterium
CACGATCTTGCAGCCGTCGGCGTAGGTGAACTCCATGCGCCGCCAGGTGCCGATGGCTTCGGAGTCCTGCGGGTCGGCATCGATGTCGACCGAAACGGGCGCCTCCCCGTCTTTGCCGAGGATGTACTGCACGGGGTCGAGATAGTGCTGTCCCATGTCGGTGAGACCACCCCCGTCGTAGTCCCAGTAACCGCGGAAGCTGCCGTGCACGCGGTGGGGGTGATACGGCTTCACCGGCGCGGGACCGAGCCAGAGGTCGTAGTCGAGCTCCGACGGCACCGCCTGCGGCGTCAGGTTCGTGCGCCCACTCCACTCGCGGATCTTCCAGTTGAAGCCCTGTCGGCGACCGACCCGCACCGTGAGCGGCGTGCCGAGCAGTCCACTGCGGACCAGCTTCTCGAGGGCGCGCGTCGCGCCGTAGCCGTAGTAGTTCCCGAAGCGGCCGTGCGTGTTGATCTGCAGCATGCGACCGTAGCGCGCCACGGTGTCGCGGTAGACCTGTCCCTCGTGGATGGTCCGAGTGAAGGGCTTCTCGCTGAACAGATCGAAGCCCGCCTGGGCCGCCGCGATCCCGATCAACGCGTGCCAGTGGGGGGGCGTCGCGATGTGGATCGTGTCGATGTCCTGGCGGTCGAGCACCGCCCGCCAGTCGGAGTAGGCGACGCAGCCCTCGCCCGCTCTCTCGAGCGCGCGCGCCAAGTGTCCCGAGTCGACGTCACAGACGGCGAGGGTGACCGGGGTCTGACCCTTCACGTTGGTGACGACGTGGTTCATCCCCATGCCGCCAGTGCCGATCACCGCGCGCGTGATCGTCTCGCTCGGGGGGGTGTAGTTCGGCCCACCCCAAACATGGCGCGGGATGATCAAGGGTGCCGCGAAAGCGGATGACGCGGCAACCACTCGCTTGGCGAAGTCGCGACGGTTCAGATGCTCGGAGTCGTCGGTCCGGCCCATGGTTCCCCCCGGGATCAGCGGATGAGAGGAGTCGTGAAGTGACCCGATCACGATACCAGAAACCGGGCTCGGGGCTGCCTCGACAATCGGTGCGGTGCCAGAACTCGTCCCGTCCAGACGCACGAAGCCCGGACTTCGGCTTCGCCGAGGTGGCCGACCTCGCCATCACTCGGGCAAACCGGGTCCGGAGTCTGCGCTGAAGAGCTCGTCGCGAACTGAAGGTTCAGGAACCGCACGGCGAGACTCGAGGTCACGGAGGAACCGGTGACGACACTCCGCTCTCGCTGAATCGTGTCTCCGTCATCCGCTGGTTGGCGAACTCGCCTCGTCCACCTTCGCCGGTTCGGTTAGCCTGCGTCGAGGGGCATTCCTCCGTGCTGGGTTCGGCGTTCGGCGACACCGTGGGAAGCGGACGGACACTGTGGGAAGCATGAAAGGAGCCGAGCATGAGACGACGGACTGGAGGGTTCCGGCGCGGTGTCCTCCCTCTCGTGGTTCTGGTCGTGGTCGCTTCCGAGGGCACGGGGATCGCCCTTCAACTCGGCTGTGACGAGCCGCCGTTCGTCACCGGCTTCGTCCGCGGCGATGCCAACGGGGACGGCGCCGTTTCGATCGCGGATGCGATCGCGCTCCTCGCGCATCTCTTCGAGTCGGCAGAGCTGCCGTGTGTCGAAGCCGCCGATGCCTCCGGGGACCGGGGACTCGACATCGGCGATGCGATCTACTTGCTCTCCTACTTGTTCTCGGCGGGCCCACCTCCGCCCGCGCCGTTCCCGACGCCCGGCGGCATCGCGATCCCGGAGATTCCGTCCCTCTGGGTCCAGGATCCGCTCCTGATCGGGGCGACCGACGTCTCGGTCACGCGCACCGTCGCCGGCCCCGCGCTCGTCGTGAACGTTCCCTCGAGCGCGATGATCTTCCACGTCGATGCCGGGGGTGTCGTCCTCGGATCTCCGTTCGAGAACGGCGAGAGTCTCGACGCGGTGAACCACCTCGTCTCGGGGAGCGAGACCAATGCGCTCCTCGTGTGGGAGAACGGTCCCGTGATCTTCGATGATGCCGGTTGGTACGCCCCGGACTTCTCGGCTCCGAGTGGTTTGGAGGTGCTCTACGACACGTTTGCCGTCGCCGGTGGGACCGGAGACTTCTCCAACGTCACGGCTCTGCGCTGCGCCGTCCTTCACTCACCGGGTCGGTGGGTCGCGTACGACGATTGGACGGGCAAGCTCTTCTACGGCGATGCCCTCTCGGCTCTTCCCGCATCGCCGGCGACGTTTCCTCACCACGACGCGCCGACGATCGAGTCCGCGATCTGCGCCGTGGTCGATCCGTGTCCGTTCGGGTTCAGTTTCCCCGATCCGGTGTTCTCCCATCTCACCGAGCTCGAGGAAGTCCACGGGACGAGCGAGTACCTCGCCTACGAGATGGCGACCGCGGTCGTCTTGCGGGGCGACCTCTTCGACTCCGATCCCGCCTCCCTCGAGGTCCTCCTCGTTCCGGCCGATGTCACGCCCCACACCGGGGAATCGACCATCGAGCTGCGCGCCCTCGAGATCGACGCGTACGGAAACCTGTACGTCTGGGACGCGGTGAGCGCCACCCTCCTTCGCGGGGGATGGGACGGCGAGTGGGCGACCCTGCTCACCGCGGCGCAGGTCGCCGCTCTGACCGGCATCGCCGCCGTCGACATCGAGGACATGGCGTTCGATCGCCATACCTCCGTGCTCTACCTCATGGACGCGGCGAGCGGCTCGATCGTCGTGCTCGCGCCGGGGCCCTGAGCGCTCCGTCGCGCCTCGATCGATCGGCATAGCTGACCTCGTCCGAACTCGGGAGTGTCCACCATGGCGAACGACGTCGAGTACGATGCCATCGTCGTCGGGCTCGGGGCGATGGGGAGCGCCGCGCTCTACCAGCTCGCGAAGCGGGGCGCGCGGGTGTTGGGGATCGATCGCTTCGATCCGCCGCACGATCGCGGGTCGTCGCACGGGGAGACGCGGATCACGCGACTCGCGATCGGCGAGGGTCGGCACTACGTCCCACTCGCGCTACGCTCGCACGAGATCTGGCGAGAGCTCGAGGAGGTGACCGGGGAGGAGCTCCTCCGCGTCACGGGAGGACTCTTCTTCTCCGGCGCGGTGCAGGCCTCGGCCGTGCACGGTGCCTCCGACTTCATCGGTGAGACCATCGCCGCGGCGGAGGCGTTCGGCGTCCCGCACGAGGTGCTCGATGCGAGGGAGCTCGCCGCGCGCTTCCCCCAGTTCGTGGTGCAGGGCAGCGAACGGGGCTACTACGAGCGCGAGGCGGGGTTCGTGCGACCGGAGCGCTGCATCGCCGCACAGCTCGCGGTGGCCGCGTCGCGCGGAGCGGAGATCCAGCGCGGCGAAACCGTCGCCGCGATCGAGCCGACCGCGCCGGATCGCGCGCGCGTGGTGACGGCGCGCGGGTCCTACACCGCGCCGCGCGTGGTGCTGACCGCAGGACCGTGGGTGCGCGACTTCCTCGCGACTCCCCTCACCGGGCACTTCTCGATCTACCGTCAGCTCCTCTTCTGGTTCGAGGTCGAGGGCGCGATCGCCGACTTCGAACCGGAGCGCTTCCCCGTGTTCATCCGCACCGACCGCGTGAGGGATGACGTCGTCTACGGATTCCCCGCGATCGACGGCCCGCGCGGAGGGATCAAGATCGCCTCGGAGCAGTACGCCGAGACCTGTGTTCCGGACGAACTGGCGCGCGACGTCACCCGCGCCGAGGAGCGCGCGATGGCCGAGCTCGCGCGGCGGTTCATCCGCATCGCGCCGCGCTGTCTGCGCGCCGTCGCCTGTCCCTTCACGGTGACCCCCGATGGCGAGTTCGTCATCGACTTCCACCCCGACCACCCGGAGCTCATCGTCGCCTCGCCCTGTTCGGGTCATGGCTTCAAGCACTCCGCCGCGGTGGGCGAACTCCTCGCGGAGCTCGCGATCGACGGAACGACCCGCTTCGATCGCCGCCCGTTCCGCATCGCACGCCTCGGCGGTCGAGGCGCTCGCTCGGGCGAGCGGTAGCTCACCTCTCCCGCCACCCGCCGGTTTCCGTTGAACCCCCTCCGGTGCTCGGTTGGAATGCCGCGACCATCCGAAACGAGGTTGAAGTCCATGTGTGGCATCGTCGGCATCTTCGACCCCGCCGGAGGGGCGTCGTCGCTGCGCGAGCGGGCGCTCGCCATGGCGCGGAAGCTCAGGCACCGGGGCCCTGACTGGAGCGGGATCCATGTCGATGACCGAGCGGTGCTCGCGCACGAGCGACTCGCGATCGTCGATGTGGAGAGCGGCGCGCAACCCCTACTTTCCGCGGACGGCCAGGTCGTGCTCGCCGTCAACGGCGAGGTCTACAACCATCGCGAACTGGAGGCGGAGATCGATCCACCGTACCCGCTCGCCACGCACTCCGACTGCGAAGTGATCCTCGCGCTCTACGAGCGGGAAGGGACGAGCTTCCTCGGGCGGCTGAACGGGATCTTCGCATTCGTGCTCTGGGACGCTCGGCGGGGGCGGTTCCTCATCGCCCGCGATCCGATCGGCGTCGTGCCGCTCTACACCGGCTACGACGATGCCGGACGGCTGCACGTCGCGTCGGAGCTCAAGGCGCTCGAG
>JAGQRC010000393.1 GCA_020425835.1 Planctomycetota bacterium
CACGCCGCGCGGTCGTGCTTCCCCCTCGCATTTCGAACACAGCGCTCGTGCGTCGATGGACCGCCCTGCGGATCGTCGTCGACGTTCGAGCGTGTCGTCGGCAGATCGGGCCGGTAGGGGGCGTCGATGGGGTTCGAGCGGGAGTACGCGGACCAACTGTTCATGGACCTGGCCGGGCGCGATCGCGTCGCCGAGAGCAACGCGCGCCGCACCTCGTTGGATCGTCGCTGGGAGCTCGACTCGAGCCCGGAACGTCTCTGCCGCCGACTCGATGAGCTCGAGGTGACGTCGGAACTCCGGGACGTCCACCTCTTCGCGTACATCCGCTCGCGTGCACGCGCCGAACAGATCGATGACCTGACCCGCTTGGCGGAGGTTCTCGAGAGCCGTGCGGTGCAAGGGCTCGAGGGCGAGAACGGCGTGAGCGTGCCGCTTCGCCATCTTCGCGTGCTCGAGGCCCACTGGCTCCACCGGCGAGGGCGATATCGCGAAGCGTTGCGCCGCCTCGAGGCGGAGATCCCGCGTATTCAGCGCGCCGCGCGCTCGGCCTATGCGGACTTCGTCCACGTCGACGCGCTGATCGAGCTCGGCGCCTGTTTCGACGCGAGTGGAAATCTCTTCCAGACCGAGCTCTGCTATCGTCAGGCGCTGCGCATCGCGAGCCGGCGCGGGTTCTTCAAACGCTACGAAGTCGAGAGCTGCCTCGCCCGAGCCCTCTGGTCATCCGGTCAGCATCACGAAGCGCTCGACCTCCACCTGAGCCCGGAGGCTCGAGCCGTCGCTTCGGAGATGGGAGAGGTGCACTTCCTCGTCGACTCGCAGCTCGACGCGACGAAGTGCGCGATCGAGATCGGTCAGGCCGAGCTCGCCCGTACGGAGCTCACCGCCGCGACGAGACTGATCGAGAGCCACTCGGAGCTGCGGGGAGCGCCCCGCGGCTACGCGATCCTGTACGAGGGCGAGTTGGCGACGCTCTCCGGGGACGTCGAGCGCGCGCTCGATCTCCTCTCCCGAGCGGTGTCCCACTTCGAGCATCTCCACGTTCCGTGTTATCCCGGAGCGATCCAGGCCAAGACGAGCCTCTGTCACTACGCGCTCTTCGAGGGCGACGTGCGCCTCGCGTCGGTGATCATCCGGAAGCTGTTGGCGGAGGCGGACCAGCGCGAGTGCATGGAAGCGCGCTCGCGCTTGTTGCTGCTGGAGTCCTACCTGTATCTGACCGATGTCCCTCCCGATCGCGCCTCGTTCGAGGACCTCCTGCGCCGACTCCACCTGATCCACAACCCGGCGCTGCTGTTCCACGCACTCGGGAACCTGTACGCGTATGCGCTCGAGTTCCTCGAGGAACCGGTGCAAGCGTTCCTGTTGGCGAGGATCCGGAACCTGCGTCCGCTCCTCAAGAAGAGCTGCTATCGCGATCTCTACGCCAACTACGTGACGAAGCGCTACGAGTACGCGATCGAGAACCGGCTCGCGCGCTACCTCCAGAACGATCTCGAAGGGGAGTGGGATCGGATCGAGGTCACGGGGTGAGAGCGAGGTCGTGGGCGGGAGCGAACCCGTCTCGACGACGCGAGCCGAACTCGGCAGCGTTGCCCACGACGGGGAAGCTCGGTGCTGGTGAGCACACTCCGCGCAACGTGGACACCCGACGTGTCGGGTACACCCTACGGTCGCTCACCCTTGCCTCGGTCCGAAGCCGCAACGCAGAGGCATTTCGAGTGAAGGCGATCTCCGAACCCGGCAAGCTACTTCACTCGAAATGCCGGTGATCGCGCGAGCTAGAGATCGACCGCCTCCGAGGTCGGCAGCGTCAACAGGACCTCGTGGAGCGCCTCTGCGAAATCGCGCGCGCCGCGCTGGGCACTGATCGTGTAGAGCGACGCGACCTCGTCCTCGTCGAGTTCCAGATCGAGATCGAGCTCTTCGCCGAAACTCTCGAAGTCGTCGTCGAGCGAGAGCTCGCACTCGACGGCTCGATCGAACGCTCGCAGCGCGTCCGCGTCGGAGAGTTCGACGAACTTCGCGGCGGCGCCTCCGGAGAGGTCGTACCCGAACACGACGCAGCTGACGATGGACTCATCCTTGGCGAGGATTCGATCCCGCCCCCCGCTGTCGTCGACGAATCTCGCGGTCCAGCCCTCTTTCTCGAGGAGCCGCACGAGATCTCCGACGATCTCGGGCTCGGCCCTCGTCACCACGCCCAATTCAATGGCCATCCGACCTCCTCACGGTCGAAACCCCGCAGCCCATGTCCTCGCACGAGGGGATGACGGACTCGAGAATCCCGCAGCCCCTGACAGACTCACTCCGGCCGAGAGCCCGAACTCCCGACGGACCGCGCGTCCGTCGAAACGGGACGTCTCCACCAGAGCCCAGTGGGGCATGGCGAAGCAGATAGGGGGTTCGGACCGACGATGCAAGAGGAACATCGCCGAGGTGGACCGAATCTCGTCGAGCGGGAGCCGGGCCGGCCGGCCGTCTCAGCGACCGCTGGTGTCGAACTCGTTGTCCGCGATACGGGAGGACGAATCGACCTGCACGGTTCGCGGTTCGCCGTACGACCGAGGCGGCTCACCGGTGCCCCAGATCGTGAAGGCGTACGAGATCACCTGGACCGGGAAGTACAGCGTGTCCGCGACGAAGCTGAACGGCAGATCCGTCGCGCCGTAGACCGCTGTCGGCTCGCCGTAGAGCTCCCCGTTGTTGGTGTAGCAGAGATCCGCGCGCGTCCCGCCGAAGTACTCGTCGGTCGTCGACCCGGATTGAATCGTGGAACAGCCGGTCGCGAGCAAGGCCATCGCCGTGAGGAGGCCGAGGCCGAAGGGTGGAGTGCGGTTCGACATGGTCAGCCTCGCTTTCCGTTGGAGCCGGCGGGGGTGTCGACGGGTCGACCGGTCCGGGGTTCGGGGGCGTTCGTCGACGGCTCCACGATCACCGGCGACGGATCGGTGAACGCGGACTCGGGCAGTCGGTCGAAGACTCCCAGGTCCGTGTGTCGGTACTGGCCGCGATCGTCCGACAGGAGGATCCGACCGTACTTCTTCCAGTTGGTCCACGGTGTCGAGATGACGGGCTTGTCTCCGGCCTTCGGAGAGAAGTCCCAGCGGGCGACGAGTCCCGACTCCTGCAGGACGTGGACGATGTACTCGTTCTGCGGCGTCAGCCCGACCCCGTCGAAGGTCAGCGCCAGTTGATCGGTCTTCCGACCATCCGCGAGTTGCCCCTCCCCGCGATAGGTGAGCTTCACGCCCGGGTCGCGCAGCTTGTAGGGCATGACGATCCAGTACGAGTCGTTGACCCACGCCTTGTACGCTTCATCGACGAGCTTGGAGCGCTCGGTCTCGTCGGTCACCGGCTCGTCGGCGATCCAGGCCTGACCCTTCTTCGTGCCGAGATCGACGACCACGACGATTCGCTTCTCGGTGGAGCGTTCGTCCCACTCGACTCGGTCGCGACCCGCCTGCTTGTCCCAGTAGTGCAATCGGCGACCGAAGAACCGCCAGCGGACGTATCGCGTCGCGTTCCAGGCCTCCTGCCCGCCGAGCTTCTCGAGCACGCGCGCGGCGATCTCTGCCGACTTCTCATCCGCGGCTCCGATGGACTCGGCGGGGCGTGATGCCGGTCGGTCCGGTCTGCTGCTCGGGCCCTTCTCGTTCTGGCCCGTCGCCCCGCGAGGTCCGTTCGTGGTCTGCGCGCTCACGCGATCGATCGCGAGGCCGAGCAGCACGGCCCCCGCGGCAACCAGGGGGAGGAGGCGAGGTGGAGTGGGCATCGGGGGGAGGTCTTTCCTCAGGGATGGGCCCCATGATACCGGGGCGAGTGAGGCAGGGGGAGGCGGTTCCGATATCGTCGAGCCGCGGCCACCGACGTCAGGCGGATGAGAGACGACCGATTCCGATCGCGGGAACCGAGGGGGTCGCCCATGATCGAAGCCGGTCGCACGATACCGCCGGACGTCGTGGCTGCAGCGCTCGAAGCCCGGGCCGGGTGTCGAACCCGCGGATGTCCCAGGGCCGAGCCGCGCCCGGAGTTCCGGAGCGCTCTAGTCGACTCGATGCATTTGAGTCGAGATCCGCGCGCAGAGATCGCTCTCCGAGCAGCGCATCGCGGTCAGCATCGTCTGCATGTCGACCTCGTCGTAGTAGTTCTCCTTCATCTCCGTCGGCAGTCCACCGTCGATCACCACCGGACAGAAGGTCCACTGGTCGGAGTCCCCGGGGCGGACGTGGAACCACTCGCCCTCGTAACAGAAACAGAAGGACGGGGATTCCTCGGCTTGCCAGAATTCGTTCACCAGAGGTCCTTTCGCACGGGCGGGATGCCGTTGGCGACACCCGAGAAGCAACGTGAGCGGGCGACGAAAGCCAATGCCGATGTATCGACCTCGCGCGATGCCGACCTTGTGACTCGACGGGGAAAACGTCACTACCGACCCTCGGGGCTACGCTTAACGGTCCGGTGACCGTCGGGCCGTGCGCGTCCAGCAGTCCGTTGGAAAACTCATTCCGGCCGGAGAGCCCGAGCTTCCTGCGCCCAGCACACCCGTCGAAACTCGAAGTATGAGCCAATACGAC
>JAGQRC010000394.1 GCA_020425835.1 Planctomycetota bacterium
GGCGTGAACTTCTACGTCGGTGATCTCCGAGCCGACGGGCGGAGCGACCCGGAGACGCCGATCCGACGGCTCGTCGAGCACATCGACTACATGGTCGATCGGATCGGCATCGATCACGTCGCATTCGGTTCGGACTTCGACGGCGCGACCATGTCCGTCGAGCTGCCCGACGCGGCCGCGCTCCCGCGGCTGACCGCGGCGCTTGCGACAGCGGGCTACGACGACGGAGCGATTCGAAAGCTCGCGGGCGAGAACTGGCTTCGAGTCCTCGCGGAGACCTGGAAGAGTTGACCGCTCAGGGGCAGACGTCGAACGAGACGCAGCCGAGAGGAGCAGGACCCGCACCTCCCGGTCCGCAGACCGGATACGGTGGATCGAGCGGGGCGCCGGACGCGAAGAGCAGTGACAGCAGGGTGATCGCGTCGGCGATGTCCGTTGCGCCGTCGTGGTTGGCGTCACAGGAGTCCAGGCAGGCGACTGTCGCGCCCGCGAAGAGGAAATCGAGCGCTCGGATCGCGTCACCGATGTCGACGCCGCCGGCGACGTTGCAGTCGCCGCGGACGAAGTCGGGAGCCGAAGGGGGGAACGACTGCATGGCGTTCAGCAACCCTCGGCTGTGCGGTCCCGGCGGAACCCAAACGAAGTCCGGACCGGACGTCCCCATACCGGTGCGTTGCAACGTCTCATCGATCGGCGCCCCGGACTCGAAGACGCCGATGTCGGTCGACGTCGTTCCGAACGCCGGCCCATCGAGCGCGTCGATCGTGCCTTCGTAGCTGAGGAACTCGAGAACGACGGAGTCCCAGCGCACCAACGCCACCCCATCAGGACTCCCGTTCTGCAGACCCGGGATGTCGAACCAGAGCGCCCCGAAGCCATCGCCCTCGTCGGGAATCGTGCCGCCGAGGTGAACCGAGTCGTAGGCGACGAACCCGTTCCCGTTGTAAGCGGTCACCGTCCAACCGAGCAGGTTGGTTCCCGCGGGACCGGCCACCTCGACGCCCTCGTCGATGTCGGCGCCGTTGTTGTCGTAGTGGATCTCGTTGATCCAGCCGACGCCATCGACCTGCGGAGATCCCCAGATCGCGTCGACGAACTCGGGGTGGTCGACGAAGGGGTTGCGATTGCCCTGGATCAGGTCGTAGATCGAGTCGTTGCGCGCGATCTCCTCCGCGGAGACCGGATCGAGTTGGTGCCAACCGAGGAGGGTGTCGAGGTAGGCGAGGCAGGAGCACCCCGTCGACGCGTCGAAGTCGACGAGCTCGAGCTGAGGCTCGCCGCCGACGTCGCCACGGTAACGCGTGGTCATGTAGAACGCAGCGCGGGCGATGTCGCCCTTGACCGAGAGTGGGGGTTCCCACTGGAGGAAGTTGTAGTGGACCTCCGGCGCCTCGAGAGGCGATGCGCAATCGACTTCGCAGTCGTCGAAGTATCGGTTGGATCGGATCGAGTTCACGTCGGCATCCGCGGCGAAGAGATGATGGAGATCGCTGTAGGCGGGAGTTCCTTCGGCGGATCCGAGGGAAACCGGCCAGAGGTGTTCCCGGTTCCAGTCCGGCCACGTCGACTTGGCGACCGAGTTCCCGGAGTAGATCAGGATCACGTTGTCGGAGTCGAGCGGGTCTTCATCGAGGATCTCGAGCGCGTCGTGCACGTCGAACGACACCGCGTCGTACGGGATGACCGTGTGGTCGTCGATGATCTCGTGCAGCGCGTCTCGGAGCGCCGTTCCCGACAGACCGAGCGCGGAATCGTAGTAGCCGGTTGGGATCTGCCCATCCGTCGGTACGGAAAGGCACGGAAGCCAGAGGATCGCTGCTACGAAGACCGATCGCAGACGTCGTGCGTCGGTTTGGCTCCGGTCGGTCGTCGGCAGTCTCATGGCGTCCTCCGGACAGCGCTGCGCGGAGTCGCTCCGCAGTGACTTTGGTTGGGATCGGGGGGAGAGCCCGAGTCTAGCCGTCGGAGCGAGGGCCGGGAATCGGGAGTGCGTGAAGATCCGACGAGCCGCTCACTGCCCTCGCCGGGACGACCTCGCGACGGGCTCGTCGACCGTGCGACCGTCGACCGGAGTCGATCGAGCGGCCTCGAGCGGTTCGGATCCTCTCCGGGGCGCAGGCCCTCGGGGCCCTACGGTGCCCGATCGGTGTTGGCCGTCGACTTGCCCGCGGCCGGGTGAAGGCGCACCGGCTCGAAAGGGAGAGCGACCTTGTACCGACTCGCACTCTGGATCCTCAGTGTCTCGTTCTTCGCCCCGACCATTCCCGTTCTCGTCGCGATGGGGGAGGCCCGTTCGACGCTCGCCGGTGGTATCGGCATCCACTCCGAGGCGACGCTCACTCCCGAGCAGCGTGCCGTCCTCTCGTACATCTCCCTGGTCACGGTTCGAGGGGAGGGCGGCGAGAGCTATCCGACGCTGCGGATCACGGGGGCGAATCTCCAAGTCGTCAACGGACTCGGCTCGACCAACGGTAACCCCGTGGATCCGGACTCGCTCGATCCCCACGAGACGCAGACCGACGGAACGGGGAACATCATCGTCGGATACAACGAGAGCGCTCCCGGCTACGCCGCGCGGCGAGGATCCCACAATGTCATCGTCGGCTCGAAGCTCGCCTACACGCGTTTCGGTGGGATCGTCGTCGGTCGCGCCAGCGCGATCCAGGGTGCCTACGCCACCGTCACCGGAGGTCGGGGGCGCGCGATGGGCGATCATTCGAGTATCGCGGGAGGCGAAGGGATCGCGGTCGGGGAGTACTCGACCATCGCCGGCGGAGTCTCCGGAGTAGCGAGTGGAGACGGGGCGACCGTCTCCGGCGGCGACAACAACGAGGCCTCCGGCCCGCAGTCGAGCGTCGTCGGCGGTGAAGGCAATGTGGCCGGCGCGTACTCGAGTGTCGTCGTCGGCGGGAACGGAAACGTCGCGGAGGGGATGCTGTCGGTCGTCAGCGCCGGGGAGCAACGTCACGCGATCGGCACGCACGCGTGGATCGCGTGCGACCTCGAGAGTTGTCCGTGACGGTTCGCCGGCGAAAGCCGGGGAACGGAGTCGATCTTCGACGACCGAGACGGGTCGCCTCCGACTTCCGTTCCCCGTTCCTCGCTGGGCTGGCGACCGTACCGGGCGAGAGCTGCTCCCGGACGCGCTCGTGGACGGCCCGAGTGGGATCGCCGGCGCGTTGCGTTCTACGGACAGCCGCTGAAACTCACGCAACCGAGCGGTCCCGGATCGGTGCCGCAGCCCGGATAGGGAGGGGTCGGCGACGGCCCGCCCGAGAACAGGGCCGCCAGCGAGTAGATGGCGTCACCGATGTCGATCGTGTCGTCGTTGTTCGCGTCCATCGCCGCTTGACACTCGCTCGGCCCCGAACTGAACAGGAAGGCGAGGCTGTAGATCACGTCGGCGATGTCGTAGCCGCCGTCGGTGTTCGCATCGCCGCGCACCCACGTGGGACCACCGGTACCGGAGTCCCCGTCGAGGATCGCGCGGATCATGACCTCACCACTCGACAGGAACGACCACGCTCCACCGGAAGCCTTGGTCCAGCTGTGACCGAAGCCACTGTCGTCGACTCCGATCGCATTGTTGGTCGCGCCCTCGACGACGCCGACGAAGAACGACCCGCCGCCACTGAAGGTCGGTTGAAGGAACTCGGGCAGGATCGGGAGAATGTTCCAACCCGGCCCGAGGTCGCCGCCGAGATAGTTCAACTGGACCAGCGAACTGCCCGGCTGGACCCCCGCGTCATCGGCGTACGCCTTGATCGTCAGTGCAGCGCCCACGTAGCTCTCGATGTAGATCGCGACCTTGGTCAACGCGAACTCGTCCGCCGACGGCAGGTCGAAGCCGACCGCCATCTCGCTGTTGAGGCCGGCGACGATCAGGCCCGTGTCCGCCGATCCATCGTCGTAACCGAGCATGGTCTCGGTCGGCAGCAAGAGGTAGGAGAAGGCGGTGTTCGAAGGATCGCTCTCGTAGCTCGCGCCGGCGACGTCGAGGAGTGCGACCACTTGGTAGTAGTTCCCGCTACCGGATGCCGCACTACTGTGCTCGAACGAAGTCGTCGAAGCGTCGACGGTGCCGACCGCGACGAAGGGACCACCCGGATTGGTCGAGTGACGCACCTCGTATCCGGTCAACAGCGTCGTCAACGTCGGTGCGTTCCAGGACGTCGTGACCGACCCAGAGGACACGAACGGAGCGACGAGATCTCCCGGAGCGTCGTCGGCGTTCACCACCGACAGGGTATAGCTCTCGATGTCCGTTCCCGCGGTGTTCGTCGCCTCGATGGTCACCGTGAACGCGCCGAGGTCACCGGCGGTCGGGGTCCACTCGATCAGTCCCGTCGTGAGCCCGACGGTCATCCCCGGAGGGCCGGCGATCAGCTCGAAGACGGGGGCGGGGGTTCCCGAGGCGGTCGATTGTCGCGAGTAGGGCATCGAGGTCGTGAGGAGGACCTCGTCGGACAGCGGATCGATGTCCGGCGCGGCGGTCGCAGCGCTGTTCTCGTACTGGATCTGGAAGTGGCTCACCTGGGTGAAGGAGATCGGCGGCACGCCGGTCGGGGG
>JAGQRC010000395.1 GCA_020425835.1 Planctomycetota bacterium
CGACGTGGTCGGGATCAGCGTGCCGCCCGTCGAAGTGTCGAGCGTTCCGTTCACGAGCGATCCACCCGCGAGCCTCCAGTCGCCCGTGATCGCGTTCAGCGCGAGGGTCCCGCCGCCCAGGTCGTAGGTGCCGATCAGGTTCACGGTCCCGCCACTGCGCGAGAAGCTCCCGAGCGCGGTGGTGGTGAACGTGCCCCCGAGATTGACGGTGCTCCCGGTCATGGC
Organism: Planctomycetota bacterium; assembly: GCA_020425835.1. The sequence goes on from JAGQRC010000395.1 coordinate 226, forward strand.
GATCGCGCTGTCGTTGGTCCAGTTGCCTCGAAGGGTCAGCGTCGACGCGTCCCGGATGACGAGCGACTGATCGATCGTGAACGCGCCATCGACATCGAGGGTCCCACCGAGGGTCACCGTCGCGGACCCGAGGGCGCCATCGACGTGATCGAGTTCGAGGTAACCGCTCGGCGCCTCGAGGAGACCGAAGTTCTCGAGCCCGTCGACGCGCATCTTTTGCCCGGCGACGTCGGCTCGGATCGTCCCGAGGTTCACGAACGACTGCGTCCCGGAAGATGAGAGGAGGCCATCGGCCCCGTGCACGAGGATCCCGGCGCCGATCGTGACCGTCGCGGCGGCTCCGAGGACGGAGAGCGTTCGCTGGTACCCGATCGGAGAGTCGACGCAGGCGATCTCGCCGCTGCCGGAGAGCGTCTGCGTCCCTTCGAGTTGGATCGTGCTGTGGCCGGCGGTCGAGGAGCCGAGGGTGATCGTGACGCCTTCGATCACCAGGCCTCCGCTGATGCGCAGCGTCTGCCCGGAGTCGACGAGAAGAGGAACCCCGAGCGTCACCGCGTGGAGTCGTCCGGCCGACGCCGTCGCAGTGACGCCCGGACCGCTCGCGGCGACGATGTGCGCACCGCTGAGCGTCCCACCCGCCATGATGACGCCCGCATTCGCGGTCAGAGTTCCCTGGACGGTGAGCACGCCGGTGCCGGTGAACCGGATCGGGTGCTCGGCCACGACCGAGGCGCACAACTGCGTGCCGGAGCTCACGAGCACGGTGAAGTCGGTGGGATAGCTCGGGATCACGACATCATCGGCGGCGCCGGGCACGATGCCGCTCGACCACTTCGACGCCTCGTGCCAGGAGCCGGGACCGGGATGGATCCATCGACCGGGCGTGAGATCGCTCTGCACGGCGACCCACACTTGGTACGGGCCGGGCTCGACATCGCCCGCCTCGACCTCGACCCGATAGGTCCCGGACTCCGGGAGCAGCACACCGGGGATCGCCACGCTCGCGCCGCTGTTCGCCTCGCCGATCGGGAACCCCTCGGCATCGAGGATGCGGAAGCGACGCGCGATCGGTCCACCGATGTAGCTCGCGCTGATCACCTGACCCGCGGCGCCGGTGAACTCGAAGCAGTCGCGCTCGAACGGCGCATCGAACGACGCGTCGGTCAACGCCTCGAACGCGAGCGGTGTCGATGCCGAGCACGAGCCTCGGACGAGCGCGTACGCCGTCTGCCCCAGCTCGGGGCTCGTCGCTCGAACCAACACCGGGAAGGCGCCCGTCTCCACGGGTGGTGCGGTGTAGAGACCGGACGCGGAGATCGAACCCGGATCCGCACCCGCGACGAGGGACTCCACCGTCCAGACCACGGTCGGACTCGGCACCCCGAACACCTGCGCGGCGAACGCGAAGGGCTGCGCGTAGTCGAGATCGACCGCGGCGGGCGAGATCACCACTCCTTGCAGCGTCAACGAGCCGACCGTCACGTCGGTGCCGCTCGGCAGCGTGAGCACGATCTCGCCCTCGACCGCGGTCGCGGGCAGGTCGACCGTGATGACGCGCTCGGAGACGTGAACGACCGACCCGACCTCGCCGGCGAAACTCACGGCGAACTGTCCGGGATTCGCAGTGTCGAAGTTCCGCCCGTAGATGTTGATCCGGTCGCCGGGCACGGCGCGCTCGGGATCGACGCTGAAGCCGCCGACCGACGTGAAGCGGATCGAACTCGACGTCGCGACTCGGTTGCCGTCGATGTCGTAGCCGATGTCGTCGACCGTCTGCGCGACGAGACCGGTCGCCCCGCTCCAGAGGAGGCTCAGCAGGCCGACGGTCCGGATGATGATCCCGCATCGACGCGACGGACGATGGTCATCGAATGGCATGGTTCTCGTCCTCCTGGGATCAGAAGCTCAGGCGCAGGCCGCAGCCGACGCGGGTCTTGGTGATGTCGGAGAAGTCGGGCAGGCCGCTGCCGAACCCGAAGGTCCCGCAGATCCCACCCGCACAGAAATCGATCAGGATCCCGCCCATCCCTCCGGGCTGCTCGGTCTCCCACGGCTCCGGAAGCCTCGGGAACGGCGGCGGGATGTCGACCGGCTTCGGGACCTCGCCGAGAGTCAGGGTGAGGTCGACCCCCAACGTCCATCGCGGGAGCTCGAAGCCCTGTTCGCCCGAAGGATCGATCCGGTTGACCGGGTCGTTGTGCACGTACGCGTAGAAGTTCTCGCCGGCGAGCAGCCCGAGGGGGTCCTCGCTCAAGAAACGTCCGATCGTGGGCTCGTAGTAGCGAGCCCGCAGATAGATCAACCCGCTCTCACGATCCCGCTCGCGACCGAGGTAGCCGAACGGCTGATGGATCGACGGCGCGAGCTCCCCGACCAGCGCGCCGAACGCATCGTAGACGTAGAGTTGCGCGACCTGACCGCTGGCGTCGGTGAGCCCTCGGACACTGCCGAGCCGATCCTGGTGGTAGTAGTAGCGCTCCCCCGTGACCCGATCGTGATAGGCGAGCGGCTCGTCGGAGCCGAGGCCGTGCACGAATCTCCGTCGCGACACCCCCCGCCCGTCGAGCTCCTCGAGAATGCGGTCCTCGTCGTAGAGGAAGAACGAGCGGACGCCGTTGACCGTTCTCGCGATGCGACGGCCGAGGGCATCGTAGTCGTACTGGACGTCGAGGAGGACCGTCGGGGTCCCCGCGACCGAGCGCACCTGGCGCAGGGCGACCAATCGACCTTGGACATCGTAGTCGTACTCGTCGCGCACCGGACCCGCGACACGCGCGGTCATCCGACCATCGGCGTCGTGCTCGTAGGTGTACTCGGTGTCCGAGAGCAGCCGGTTCGCGCCGTCGTGGCTGGAGCCGACCGGGATCGTCGTGTCCCCGAACGAGACGTCGCTCGTGACGCGATCGAGTCGCTGACGGTCGTCGTACTCGTAGGTCCAGGTCGCGGCCGACGTCCCGGAGAGCAGCCCCTCCTCGGTCAGGGCTCCGTCGAGATCGTAGGTGAGGTAGTCGTGGGCGATCAGCGCGGCTCCACCGGCCGAGAGATGGTGGATGGCTTGGAGCTGGCTGGCGACGTCGTAGGTGAGCGCGGTGTCGACACCGTTCGGTCGGAGGATCGCGACGAGGCGTCCCAACGCGTCGTAGCCGAACTGCCAGCTGTCGCCGTCCGGCTCATTGCGAGAGATCAGTCGGTCCAGCCCGTCGTAGCCGTACGAGTGCACTCCCTCGGCGTCGGAGAGGGTCAGTCGCTTGCCGACCTTGTCGTAGGTGTAGTCGACGGTGTGGACGATCGGCGGCAGGGTGACCGACTCCGAGAGATCGATGGTCGTCTCGACCGAAGTGGCGCGACCGAGGAAGTCGCGCTCGATCTCGACGAGCGATCGGTTGTTGGCGGCCGAGGTCAGTCGATCCAGGGCGTCGTACGCGAAGAGCTCGAGATGACCGACTTCGTCACTCCTCGAGGTGATCCGCCCCTTCGCATCGCGTTGGATCGTCAGGACCTCGTCGGCCCGGTTGCGCACCTCGATGAGGTAGCCCTCCTCGTCGTAGTCGAAGAGTTGGACCTCGCCGAGGGGATCGATCGCGGCGGTGCGGCGGCCGAGGCCATCGTGGGTGAACTGCAGCGTTTCCCCACCGGGGAGCCCGACCGCGCGCAGGATGTCGGTTGCGCAGCCACAGGACGGGTCGGTGTAGTCGAACGTGACGTCCCCGTCGGGCCCGCCAGTCATGGCGACGATCCGATTCTCCGCATCGTAGGTCGTCGCGATCGTCCGCCCCTCGGGCGTCGTGGCGGTGACGGGCATACCGGTCAACGGATCGCATCCGAACAGGGTGACCCGTCCGAGCGGATCCATCACCTCGGCGAGATTGCCGTGGGCATCGTAGGCGAGCAACAGGCTCGAGGTCGCTCGATCGATCCGCGTGACGAGGCCGGGATGCGAGGGATCCTCGTAGGAGTAGAGGACCTCTCCGCCCGCGTCATCGACCCGTCGGATCAGGCGGCCCGTCGCGTCGTAGTCGTAGAAGCGTTCGCGACCCTCGGCGTCCACGAAGCGACTGAGACGACCACCCGGTCCTTCGTACTCGCGCGACTCGGTCGCGTAGAGCACTCCGGAAGGGGTGAACTCCCGGGTCGCGACGAGTTGCCCCGCGTCGTCGTACTCGTACGTCGTCCGCCAACCATTGGGGCGGGTCATGCTCGTGCGATGTCGGCTCTCGTCGTAGGTGAACCGCGTCTCCCCGAGTCCGTTGGTCTGTCGGATGGTGTTCCCCATGCCGTCGACCTCGTGCTCGAAGAGCACGCCGCGCCCGTCGATCATCCGATCGGTG
>JAGQRC010000396.1 GCA_020425835.1 Planctomycetota bacterium
TGATGAACGGTGGTCCATAGCACCGCTGGTAGGAGCGACGTCCCTCCGCGGCGATCTTCGACCACTTCGCCTGGACGAGGTACTCCGGATCGGAGAGCGACTCCGCTTCGCGCAGCAGATCGTGGAGCCTCTGGTACTCCGAGTAGTCGACGCCGAGCGAGCCGTCCTCGTCGTCCGAGCAGTGCTTGATGACCAAGTAGTCGGGTCGGAGCTCCTGGCCGAGCCGCGCGAGCGGCAACACCTGATCGGCGAACTCCGGCATCAGCACCATCTGGAGCCCGATCGTCACGGGAAGGCTATCGCGCTCCTTGATCGCCACCATCGCGCGGATGTTCTCGACGACGCGGTGGTAGTGCTCCTCGGTGACGCCCATGATCTCGGCGTAGCGCGCGGGCTCCCCCGCGGTGATGTTGATGCGGAGGTAGGTGAGCCTCGGGAGGATCACCTCGAGGAGATCGGGCTCGAGCAGATAGCCGTTGGTTCCGCACGCCATCGAGAGCCCGACCTCGTGGCCGTGGACAATGGTGTCGACGAACGCCGGAGAGACGCTGCTCTCTCCATCGGAGACGAGGCTCACGCCACGCACCCCGATCGCCGCGCAGTCGTCGAGGAACCCGCGCATCACCTCGCTGGTGATGCTCTTGCGGGCGTTCTCCTGCAGCATGGCATAGCAGTAGACACAGGCGAAGTTGCACGCGCGGGTCAGCGCCATGTCGATGGTGATCGGCGCGATCCGCTCGCCGCGCTCCCAGGCTCGGATCCGCTCCTCGTACCAGGCGATCTTGGTCCCGTCGAGGATGAGCCGGGTGTGCTCCTCGAGCGCGCTCGTCATCCGCGCCGCCTCTCGGTCGCGCGTCGGCGCAGCCAGTTGCGATCGGGCTTCGGCTCGAGGAACACCTCGAGACGCGGGTCGATCGTGAGTCGCAGCGCGCGCTCGAGCCAACGAAGCAGGTCCGACTCCGCCCCGGAGGTCACCGGGCTCGTCCACGCCACGAAGACTCGCGTTCCGCCCTGGATCTCGGTGACTCCCAATGCGACAGCGTCCGACGTCTCCTCGCGGAGGAAGTCGGTCGCGACGCGCTCGATCCAGTCGACTCGCCCCGCGTCGTCGCACGTTTCCCATTCCGGGTCCGCGCGTCGGAGCTGCGGGTCGTCGTCGTTCCGTCCCGGCGTCTCACCGATGGCTCGACGGTACTCGTCGTAGATGCCACGCAGCAGACGGAGGACGACAGCGAAGCGATCGTCGACGTTCTCGGGTTGGACCACTCCGGGAACCGGCGGCCGATCGAAGTCCCGGAGTTGGAGCTCGAGCCGCCCGATCGCGTGCTCACTCCCCTCCTGCAGCCGCTCGCCGATCAGGAGATCCCCGAGCCGCTCGTGGATCTCCTTCCACCGGGCATGGCTCTTCTCGAACTCCGGCACGGCGAGTTCGACCTCGGCGACGCGGCCGTCCGGCGGCGCGACCGAGACGGCGAGCCTCGCTCCGTCGCCTCGCCGCTCGAACCGTCGCAGTTCGGTCGAATCCGAGGATCGCGTGGGTTTCTGTCGTTGGATCGCTGGCACGACGCCGCTCCCTCTCACCCCCGGGATCTCCCGCACGGGACTCCGGGACAACCCGGACATCGGTCGGGTTTCGGGTACCCTTGAGCGACGTTCTCGGAAGTCGGCACTTTCTCGGAAGCGCAGGACCGGGAATCCGCCTCCCGCGGGAGGCGCCGCGCGCGTCGGGCAACCGCGGGACTGCGGGCTCGGTGAGCCCGCGTCGACGATACCGATCCACCACGAAACGGAGACCTCGTGGCCCCAGCCCGGAAACGCCCCTCGCAAGACTCGCAACGCGTCGGCCTCAGCACCGCGCTCTTCATCGCCGTCGTGATGACGGCCGGCCGCGGCGAGGCGCAGCCGATCTTCGACGTCACCGAGACCCCCACCAGTGGAGCGCTCCACTGGGTGCTCGCCGACGTCGACGACGACGGGGACCCGGATGTCGTGCTGAGCCAGTCGACGGAGCTCCGGGTGTACCGCAACGAAGGCGGCGTCCTGGAGCTCGGACCGTCGATCCCCATCCCGATCGGACTCGGTCCGATCGTGACCGACGACTTCAACGGCGACGCGCGCCCCGACTTCGCGGTCGTCGGCTACCTCGGGAGCTTGGCCTTCGTCATCTCGAACGGAGGAACGTACGACGTGAATCCGCTCGGGACCTCGAACGCGGTGGCCGCGATGGACACCGGCGACTTCGACAACGACGGCGATGTCGATCTCGCGGTGTTCGGCATCGACTTCTCCAGCCAGAATCGTCAGGTGGATTTCTGGCTCAACCAGGGCGCGGGGACGTTCGTCTTCGGAAGCTCGACGGTTGTTCCCGGCGGCGAGGCGACCGGGCTCGCCGCGCTCGATTTCGACGCCGACGGCACGATCGACATCGTGACCACCAACACGGATGTCACCTCGATCACGCTGCCCCCGCCGATCCCGCCCGCGGCGGCGACCGGTGGCGCGGTGTCGTTCTTCTCGAACCTCGGCGGGGGGAATCTCACGCCCGTGGGATCGATCGGAGGACCGTTCGGCTCCGTCACGCTCGCCGACGTCGACCTCGATGGTGTCACCGACCTCGTGATGACGACGGCTCCGGATGGCGCCACCCCCTGCGCACCGGTCGTCGGGATCTCCCTCGGCACCGCTCCGAGTTTCGGGCCATTCGTCGCCCTTCCCTTAGGCTGCGCACCCGATTCGACCGCGGTCTACGATCTCGGCGGCGACGCGTTCCCGGATCTCGTGTTCTCGGACAAGACGACCGGCGTGATCACGTTCGCCGCGGGTGATGGCGCCGGCACCTTCACGAATGTCACGGAGCTCGCCCTTCCCGATGCGAGCCGTCCTCTCGTCGGGGACCTCGACCTCGACGGCATCCCCGAGGTCCTCCTCCTCTACAACCCGAACGACTTCACGCTCTCGCCCTCGATCCTCGTCCTCCGGCGGCAGGGAACGCTGAATCCGTTCCGACGCGGCGATGCCAACGGCGACGGGCTCTTCGACATCTCGGACGCGGTTTCCACGCTCGCAGCTTTGTTCATTCCAACGTCGCCACCGATCCTCTGCGAGGATGCGTTCGACACCAACGACGATGGAACGGTCGACGTGTCCGACGCCGTGTTCGCGCTCGCCGCGCTGTTCGTTCCGGGAGCCGCTCCGCTTCCGGATCCCGTGGACTGCGGCGATGACCCGACGTCGGACGCCTTGGACTGCGAGATCCTCGTCTGCCCGTGATGGCGGGGGTTCGGTCCGCGGGACGCACGCCGTCGCCCGCGCGTGAACCGCGCGCGCCCGACCCACGAGGTCGAGCGTGCGCGAACTGGACAAGACAGCGTTCGGACATGGCCTCGCCGCGCGGAGCCCACCGCGCGGGACGTGAGAAGACGGTCCGCAGTTTCGTCTTGTGACGCACTTCGTGCCGCGGGTTCCGCTGGACACCTCCTTGCCTCGGCCTCTTCCCGAAAGCGCTTTCGACCCTCGAGCCGTTGGAGACGGCTCGATCGAAACTCCAAGGGAATGGACCAAGACCCATGCGATGCTCAATGGTGGCGTTCTGTCTTCTGCTGGCCCTCCTCGGCGCGGTCGCCCACGCCGACGTGACGATCAGTCACGACAACAACGTCGTGGCGCTTCCGCCTCCTCCCGGGAACGCGATCTTCAATCAACCGGACATCGGCGATCTCTTCGCGAACGGTGCCTTCGTCCGGACCGCGCCCGGAACCAACCTCGGAAACCTCCTGCTGGCGGACTCCCAATCCCTGTTGGGACTCCTCCCCGGTGACGACATCAACGCCGTCCACATCGAGCTCCGACCGCTCGCCAACGGCGATGAGTTCGGGATCTTCCCCGCGTTCACGTTCTCGGTGGATGTCGGAGCGGCCGGAGGGACCGGCACCGCGGTCGCGGCCCAGGCACCGTTCAACGCCGCCGATCTCTTCGAGTCGAACGGCAGCGGGTTCAACGCTTGGACTTTGGACGAGCTCCAGATGGGACTGGCGGCGACCGCAGCGACCGACATCGATGCCAATCTGCTGACGCAGCTGTCGTCGCTCACTGGGAACCCGTGGGTCTACTTCTCACTCGCGCCGGGATCGCCGACGTTGTCGGCGCTCGGCGCCTCCGCCGCGGACATCCTCGCGACCCGGGCGCTGGGAACACCCAAGGTGTCGATCACCGCGACGCAACTCGGCCTCCGGAACGCCGACGATCTCGACGCATTGGTGATGCTCTCCGGAGCCGATGCGAACGACGATGGCGATTTCAACGATCCCGGTGACAGTTTCCCGATGGTGATCTTCTCGGTCTCTCCATCGTCGCAGGGCCGGACGGGAACGGCCGTGAACGGGCAGTTCATCAACGACTTCCCTCCCGGGGGCGACATCTTCTTCTCGAGCCTCGGGGGAGTGAACACGCTGTTCCGCGACGACGCAGTGCTCGGTCTCGCGAACGATGACAACTTGGACTCGCTCGACCTCCCCGAAATGTCGGTTCCGGGTGTGCCGCCGCTGACCGGG
>JAGQRC010000039.1 GCA_020425835.1 Planctomycetota bacterium
AGTAGCGACCCTCCTCGTCGTCCGCCCCGTAGAAGAAGAAGGGGAGCAAGAAGCCGTCGTCGTCCAGGACCCCGTCGTGGTCCCAGCGCCCGTGGAACCATAGAGGGAAGATCCACCGCTGGAAGGACCGACCCTCTCGGGTGTCGCGAAGCAACGGCCAGAGCGCGAGGAGGTCGGAACGGTCACCGGACCGGTCGTACGACACGAGGGGACGCAACACCCAGTGCCGTTCCCCCGGGGTTTCGACATCGGGGCCGATACCGAGGAGAGGATGGAGTCCGACCTCTCCGTCGATGACGCTTCGGCAGCTCGTTACGGACGACAGGCCGACGATCGCCAGGGCGCCGAGAAGGAAGGCTCGACGGATCCCAACGCACGGGCTTTCCGGCGAAGTCACTGAGATCCGCGCGGTACCCACCGTCGACACCGATCGCTCCATCGTCAAGTCTCCTCGGAGCCCGTCGAGGGGCTGGCATCGGGCGCTTCGCGGTCCAACTCGTGGGTCCCGTCAGTCGCCGATGCGCAGACGGGGGAAGTACTCCGGAGAGAAGACGTCCCAGATGGATCCGGACGTCTCCTGGAGCATCTGTCCGGGGGGGAGACTGAGATAGGTCCGTGCTCCCGTTCCGGTATCGTCATCCGTGAGGAGGACGTTCAACCCGAACTCCGCTCCGGGGAACGGAAAGTGGGGTTCGCGGCGGGCATCCCGGAAGGTCTCCCACGGGATGGTGACTTCGTAGATGACGCCGCTGCCATCGGGTTTGCGATGGACCTGGAACTCCCCGGCGGGACGATTCGCCTCGTCTTCCTCGTCGTCCTCGGGAGGAGGATCTTCGCCGTTCTCCCCGGGCAGCGGCGGAGGGGGCGCAGGCTTCGGGACGGTGAGTGCCAAGGTCAGGAGCTGGTCGTCACGCTGAGGTCGTAGACCACCGTCTCCTCGGAAATCGAACGCCATGAACAAGCAGTCTCCCTGCCAGCGATCGGCATCGCCGTCGTAGGGATGGATGCTGTCGTCGACCACGTCCAAGGCCAGGTGGAAGCCAGTGTCGGACCATGCCGTGAACAGCGTGACCGAGAGGTCACGCCATCCCCTCCAGGAAGCCGCATCTTCCCGCGGGCCCTGAATGGGGTGGTAGAAGCGCGCATTGTCGAGGCGCACTCCGGTCTGTGCATTCCAGGGCTCGTCCAGCTCGCCGTCGACCCTGGGTGCTCGGCTGATCCTTGCGACTTTCCACTCGGGACGTGAGTACTCACCGCGGTGCTGAGCAAACCCTTCGAGCTGGCTCGTGAGTCGTCGTCGATCCGAGAGGGGCAAGGCGGGACGTTGGAGTGCATCCTCGAGCACTCGGCACGACTCCTCGACTCGGCCGTCCTCGTAGGCTGCCGCCGAGAGCTGAAGGAGCGCGTCGGCATCGAGCTCCCGGTCGGACAGCGGATCGATGTTCGACAGGGCGCGCCACTGATCGCGGGTGGTCTCGAACGGGGTGCGCCGCCGGAGGCCGATCGATCCCTGTTGGGTGACCAGGACGAGAGTGTCGTCGTAGAAGCCAGCGTGAAACAGGCGGCGTCGCTCGGTGAGAAACTCCTCCGCCAGTCGGAACGGTCCGGCTCGGAGTGTCAGGCCGGTGTCACGGTGGAGTACCGACAGCGAGGACTGGAATTCGGCTTGGACCAGAAGCCACTCGCGATACGGAAGGATGGAAAAGGAGTCCCAGTGCTTTCCGAGGCTCTGGGTCCAGGCAACATCGAGTTCCGCGACGGGAAGGAGATCGAGTCCCTCGTCCCGTCGGAACGCACGAGGAATGTCCAGGCAGAGTGCTCGATACGAAACGCTCGCGGCCTCGACGACGTAGAGTTGACCGTCGTAGTAGTCGAGGGAGTGGATCGATCGGGTGCCGATGGGACGACGCCACAAGAGCTGGCCGGTGCGCTCCGCGATACCGAGCAACGTGATGCCCCGCGACGGCTGATCGACCTCGGCGACGAAGAAGGGGAGATCTCGGAACCGGTGGACCTTGCCGAGGACACCTCCGAGCGGCGTGGACCAGAGTTCCGCTCCCGATTCGATGTCGATCGCGTGGACCTCACGCTCCGCAGGGACCGACACGACGCCGTCGCGAGAGATCCAAGGTGCGTTGCGGTCGGATGCCGGAGCGTCGTCCGTCCCGCGCGGGACTCGTCGAAGAACCCGTCCGTTCCTCAGGTCACGGATCTCCGCCTCGGCGGGAACGTGATACGCGACCACGATGAGATCCCCCACGACTTCCGGGGCTCCGACGAGAGGTCCTGGGACACGTTCCTGCCAGAGCTTGGTTCCGGTCCTGACGTCGTAGGCGTGGAACAGTCCGTCGGACGCGGTCAGCACACAAACGCCGGCAGACGCCGTCGAGAGCTCGACCCGAGTTCGCAGCGTCGGATCGTCATCGGGCTCCGCCTCCGACTCATCCAGAGAGACGGACCACTGAAGGGCTCCGGAGGTGAAGTCGATCCCGTAGAGATGATGATGATCGGTGACGACGATGATGTCCGTGCCGACGAAGATCGGGGGGGCGAAGTAGCCGAGCTCGTCCGCCCATCGCGGGCGATCGAGTCGGATGTCCTGGCTCGGGCGATCGATCGTCCGGGTCCACCGGACGGCGCCGGTGCGGGCATCGTGGAGCGCGAGCTGTCGTTGGCTGGTGGTGACGAACGCGTCCGGCAGCGTGGGGACCGGGGTCACATGGACCTTGGTCTGATGCAGCAGCTCCGTTCGTGTTCGCCACACCGGCTGGAAATCGACGGCGAGTGATGGTTCGGGCCGGTCGGGAACACCGTCGTCGATGCGCAACGTCGTCAGCTGCCGCGACGCGCGTTCCGCGACCGTCTCGCTGCCGCGAAGACTGCTCGATTCCAGGTGTCCGTAGCGATCGCGAAGAACCTCGAGCTGCAGCTTCGCTGCGCGTGGCCGGGCCTCCTCGGCTTCGATCGTGGCGATCTCGAAGCGCGCCCGCACCGCCTCGGGCGTCTCCGGCTCCAGCAGCACGAGCCGACGAAGCGCCCAGAGTGCCTGCGCGCGCGAGCCACGAACGTAGTAGCCGCGAGCGTGCTCGATGCTTGCCTGACGTCCGGAAGGCGTTCCGGGATGTCGCTCACTGATCAGTCGCAACCGGTCGAGGTTGTCGAGCTCGATCGCCTCCGCGAGCTCGGTGTGGGCGCGTCGCTCGCGAGCGAGCCAGACCGCACTGTCCGCCGAGGGAGGATCGAGGACATCGAGAAGTCGCCGAACCGCGAGCTCGCAGGGCGCTTCGACATCCGTGGTAACGGGCAGGGTTGCGGTCGGGGCAGCATCGAGCGCGGCATAGGCCAGAGCGCGGGCATGCTCGTTCTCTCCTCGACGACCGGCATCGACGGCCTCCCGGTATGCCGCGATCGCGCGCTCGTTCGGATGGGGAATGAGCGCGATCGCCCCGAGTCGGAGAGCGTGGGCGCGGGTCGGCTCCAACGGCGTCGAGTCGAGGGAGCGGAGGGCGTCGAGGAGATCGAGGGCGGCGAGCGATCGAAGTTGGAACTCGATTTCCCCGGACCGACGTAGACCGCTGGATTCCAGAAGGCGCGGACCGAGCGCGTCGAGCTCCGTTTCGGCTCGGGCCAGGTCGCCCGACCCGACAACGCGCCGCAGTTCGATCAAGGCCGCAGTCAGAGCGGACTCCTCGTCCGAGTCGGCGATCGGCGCAACCCAGTACGGTCGGTTCCCGTCGTCGATCCAGAGCCCGTTTCGGTCGGGGACGATGGTTCGAGCGGCTTGGTCGATGGCCAGTCGAACCGAGGTCGGCGCGTCGGACTGTCCGGTGGGCTGCCAACGGTAGAAGCCGGATCGATGGGGGATCCACCACTCATTGCGCACTCGGACCGGAGCGCCGGTGACCGAAGGGGAGCGGTCCGGAAGGGTCGTTCCGTGGCTCGTCCACTCGGTTCCGTTCCACGCGATCTGGGACAAGGCGTGATCTCTCGCGATCAACAATGTCCACGCGTCCTGGTCGCGCTCGGTCTCCAGGGTCACCCAGTGCGAGCCGGGAATCGGCAGCCGGCGGCGAAGCGCTCCGTCGCGGTTCCAGAGGAACACGGACGTCGCGTCGAGCGGTGCAGCGATCACTTTGGTGCCGTCGGCATAGAGAAGGGGCTGGCGGAGCCGATCGGAAGTGACGTTGGAGTCTCGAGAGCCCTCGGCATCGAAGCTCGGGTACGCTCGCGCCCAGGTGAAGGCGCCGTCGGTGAGGTCGAGTGCGACGATCACACCCCGTTGGGGAAGCGCGAACAGAGTCTCACCGTCGACGGCGATCTGCGGAGCCGCCGAGCCGAGCGCAAGGTAGGTCGCCCCCGCTGCGCTCCCCAAGGGGCGAGCCCACGCCAGCTTTCCGTCGGCGTCCCACTGTGCCGCGCAGGTCTCGAGGTAGCCTCCGCGAAGGATGGACACCACGGCCACGAACGAGTCGCCTGCCGCGAGGAGCGGGGAGCTCGCGATGAGGTCACGATCGTCCCGTTCCGGCAAGGGCGGCTTCGGCTCCTCGGAGTCCGTGGGAGTGCCGCTTTCATCGGGAACAGGTGTCGGCCGAGGTGCAAGAGGGAACAAACGTCGAAGCGGAAACTCCCAGAGACGCTCACCGGTCTCGGCGTCGAAACCGAGCGCCTTGCTCGAGCTGACGACGCCGACCACGCCGGCCGTGGAAGCCGGGCGTCGAATCGCTCCCGGGAGTGACGTTCCGCCGGAGTCGAAAAAGGGCGCACGCCACTTGGGCTGCCCCGTCGTGGGATCGAGGGCACGGAGGTCTTCGTCTCCCGCCCAATAGACGGAGCGATCGTCCACAGTCGCAAGACGGATCGCCGGGACGGTCCCGAAGCGTCCCATGGTCTGACCCGGCTTGCTGATCGATGTCGGCGCTGGAGAGTCGGCGTGTCCGCTCCAAGGTGCGAGAGGCACCGCGCCGAGGCACGCGCCGGGGCTGATCGCGATCGTCTCGGGTGGTTCCGTCTGGTCCATCCTCAGAAGGTCGTCGCGCTTCGACGCAGGAAGGCGACTCCCGAGGAGCGTGACGTAGCCGGCGACCTCGCCCTGCTCCAGGAGGCGCGCGGCGCGTCGCATCAACGCGTCCTCGGCGAAGCGCGAGTAGCGGAAGTCGCGATGGAGACGGCGACGGAGACCGGACGAGATCGACCGCTCCTCGGGGGTCGCACGAGCCTCGAGTCGCGCGCCGAGGACCAGATCGATCTTCTCGATCAAGGGGTCACGGACCCGTGGCTCGAGCAGCTCGAGAATCTCACTCAGGTATTGCGCGGAACCCACCCAATGGTCGTCCGAGAGCGGGAAGGCGCCGTCCGGGACGCTGCGGACCAGAACTTCGACGAACCGGAGCACACCCTCCTCGACCGCCGGCAACCGTCCCTCGCGACGGGACTGCTCGATACCGTCGGCGAGGGGACGGAGCTCCTCGGGAACCGGGAAGACCCACCGGAAGTCGCTCGTCTCCGCCCCGAAGATGGCCGCCGTGCTCACGAGCAACCCGAGGGCGAGCGAAAGAAGGAGCGTCCACCGAGTCCACGCGTTGAAGTGCATTCCGCCTTCTCTCCGGAGACGCGCGTCGCTACGGGCGTGCGGCGCGCCAGGGAGCGGTCTCGCCGCGAGGCACCGCGTTCGAGTCGTGTCGGGGTCCGTGCAGGAAGCTTCGACTGCCCCGTGTCTTACCAACCCAGGGATCGACGGGCAAGCGCGCTCCGGATCCGAGCTCAGGGAGCTTCGGCACCGAGGTAGAAGTCGATGACCAGGTCGAGATGACGCTGGCTCGCTCCATCTCCCTCCCACCAACGGAAGTGGTGGACCACGATGGGAGCCGGGACTCGAATGATGGCCGAGAGCGATCGCACGAGTCCCTCCGCCGTGCCCGAGAGTCGCCACTCGAAGCGACGACGAGGCGCACTGTCCCCGAGCTCGACCACTCGGCTCGACTTCACCTCGAGCTGATGCTGATCGAAGATCGAGCTCATCGCCGCGCTGAAAGCGAGCGCCGCGAGCGACTCGGAAGAGGCGCGGGGGCAGACGCGTCGCAGGAGGTCGGCGTCGGGGCCAGCGAGAGGTTGGATCGGCCGGCTCGGGCGCGAGGCCGATTGGAGCACCTGAGCACGCGCGTCTCGCGTGACCTCATCGAGTCTCAGGTGGAGGGCGAGATGGATACCGGCCGCGAGCAGGACTGCGGCTTGGCCCGCTGCCCATACTCTGTTCGGAGGGAGGATCTGTCGAAACACACTCCAGCCGGACCGCTTCATGGCGACTGCCTCCGGATCGCGGGTGCCACGGACATGCGGAGCCCGAACTCGGTGTGACGACCCGTCCCTTCGAGACGGTAGGGGTCGAAATCTGTCAGGAAGGGCCATTGTCCGAGGTCCTGGCCGAGCGCTTGGACTCGCGTGATGTCCTTCACGCGTCCGGTGATCTCGAAGGTGCCGGACTCAGCGGAGTAGGAGCACGTGCCGAGCGAATCGTCCGAACCGATCCGCTGGGAGATCAGCGCGAGGATTTCGTCCCACGCGTACCACCTTTCGAGGCGGAGGTAGCTGGTGTAGTCCGGGGAGCTCTCCGGAATCCGGGTCCAGCTCTCCGGGACGACCCGAGTCGTGGGCTTCTCCTCGGCGAAGGCGATCGCGTCCGGGCGGCTCAGCGTCGGAGCGATCAACGCCGTCACGGCGACGAGCGTGACGACGACGCTCGGCCACGGTGTGCGCGGTTGGAGTCGACGCCACTGGGACGGCGCGAGATTGATGGTCTTGTCATTCATGGCGGCCCGTCTCCAAGAGATTGCCGTAGAGAAGGACCCAGTCTTCGGGCGCGGCGAGGGACTCGGGCCACTGGATGGTCGGGGCGGTCACTCGGGTCGGTTCGAGACCGAGGGTCTGCCCCAGGATCGAGACGCTCTCGAAGTCCAGGTCGCCGAAGGTCACGAGGTGCCGAAACCGGAGTTCCGGCAGTCGATCCTCGCAGTGGAGAAGGAGTTCTTGGAGGCGGGGAAGGCCGGGCTGCGTGAGGGGATCCGAGCCACACCCCACCGCAGGGCCGAGTTCCCGAACGGCGAGCGACTGCCCCGCGACGGTCGTGATGAGCAAGACCTGCCCCGCGTCGGAGTAGATCCAGAGGGTTCCGTCATCGGAACCGTACGGAGGCATCGTCGTCACCGCGCGGTGAAATGCCGGCAGCGTCGGCTCCAGTCGCATCGGTGGGTACGGAAGCCGGCTCGCCCAGTCGATCCACGGCTCCAGCGCGGGCTTCTCGAGGGCGACGACGAGGGCGTTGCACTGCGCGGCGCTCCGTCCTTGGTAGACGAGTGGACGGCCGGTCGGTAGACGCTCGTAGTCGATCGCTGGATCGGCCGAGGAGATCCCGAAGGCCTTCTCGCACTGCCACTGGAGTCCGCGGGCGATTTCGTTCTCCGCCAACGGAGGCAGCGCGAAGAGCCCGACGCGAGCGGCGCAGGGAACGACCAGTCCCCACTCTGCCTGATGGCGGATCCAGAGCTCGCGGAGATCGTCGGGCTGAGGACCGACATGAGGCTCCGAGTCCCATCGCCCCCCATCGGAGAGCGTCCATCGGTCTCCCCGGAGTTCGCTCACTGCCCAGAGGAGTCGGTTCGGCCGGACGATGACCGATCCGACGCGCCGTTTCGACTTCCACAGCTTCATCGATCCAGCACCTCTCCGAAGGCTCGATCGATGCCACGCAAGCGCTCGAGCCGTTCCGGTGCGACCAGCAGCCGTTTCTCGAGTTCAGCGTCATCGAGGATCACGCGCGGCGTGACCAGGAGGATCAGCTCCGTTCGCGTGTCGAGCTTGTCGTCGTAGCGAAACAGCCGACCGAGGAGCGGAATGCGCCCGAGGATGGGGATCCGACGCTGGATCTCCTGTTCCTCGTGCTCGATCAACCCGCCGATGACCACGGTCTCACCGGAGCGGAGCAGCACCTGCGTGTCCGCCTCGCGGGTCTGGATCACGGGGAAGCGCTCGTCCACGATCTCGGCGACGGAGCTGACCGCGGGGTGGATGATCAGGTGCACACGGTCGTCCGGGCCCGTGACGGAGGGCACGACATTGAGCTGGATCCCGATGTCCTCGTAGTAGTCGAGGGTCACCGTACGCACGGCGGTCTGAGGATCGATCGTCTCCGTCGTGACCGGGAACTTCTGACCGATCAGGATGCTCGCTTCGATCGCATCCATGGTGGTGATGTTCGGCTCCGAGACGATCTCAGCATCCGTGGACTGCTGGATCAGGCGAATCGCCGCCGTCAGCTCCGAGGCGTCGAGCGTTCCGAAGAGGAAATTGGTCGAACCCGGGTCGGGGTACGGTCCCGGGAAGAAGCGTCCCGTGTGGGGCCCGAACGGGAGGTTGGTGGGGCGTCGTGATCCGGATATCGAGAGCACGGTGTTCCAGTCGAACCCGCGTTGATCCTGCGCATCACGAGTGATCTGAACGATCTTGACGCAGACCTCGATCTGACGTGGCAACACGTCCAGCTCGGCGACCCGCTCCGCGATCTGCTCCAACACGCGAGGACGATCGGTCACCGCGAAGACGCGAGATCGGCGGTTGTTGTCGCGGACCTGGTCGTCGGCTTTGCGGACATCGGTGATCTTGCTGCCGAACTCGAATCCGCCTCGCGGTCGAGGAGAGTAACACGAGATCTTCCCGTTCTCGCTGAGCAGGGGCTGGAGGTACTCCTTGACGTCCCAGGCGTCGAGGTACTTGAGCTCGAACTCCTGGGTGATCAACTCTGCGCTCAGCTTCTCGGCGCGGTCGATGATCAGGACGCCGTTGTCCTCGCGGAAGTCGAGGCCCTGCCCCCGGAGCAAGTGGCGGAGACCGTCCCGGAACTCGAGGCGCTCGAAGCTCGCGTTCATCGTCGTGGGCTCCCCGACGTTGACGAACGTGTTCAAGCCGAGCGCGTCCTGGAACAGTTTCGGAAGCTCGATGAGGGGAAAGTTCTCGAGCCGCATCGAGACCGTCCCGTCGTCGTGGGAGGCGAGACGACCGATGCGCTCGGAGGCCGGGATGTCGATCTGGTCGACGAGGTTTCGGATCACCTCCAGGTTCTCCGGCGTATCCACGATGGAGAGCGACCGGCCATGGATCTCGTCTTCCAGAGCGACGATCTTTCCCTCGCCGGAGAGGAGCGGAGCGAGGAGAGCTCGCGCCGTGGCCGCGTTGATGTGGCGGAAGCGCAGCACCAAGGGGGCTCTTGGGGTGGGTCCTTCGTTGGATGGCTTCAACGGGACGATGCGAAGGACCGATTGCTCCTCGACGACGCTGTAGCCATGGACTCGGAGGAGACTCGACAGTGCATCGCGCCACGCGACGCCGTTGAACTTCGCGGTGACCGTCTGGTCGAGCTTCTCTCCGGTCACCAGACTGACCGGGCGGTTGCGAATGATCATCTGGACCGCCTGACTCAAGCGGATTCCATCGGCATCGAGGTTGATCCGCTCCTCGTCGCCCTGAGCGAAGGTCGACGGGACAGCGACGAGTATGAGGAGGAGCCCCGCGACGGTCGATCGGATGATCGCGGACGAGAGAGTCTTCATCGTTGGGTTCCTTCGTTCTTGGCTCCGCTCAGGAGCGGGTCGAAGATCAGCCGGTACACCTGGCCCCCGGACTCGACGACGACGCCGTCGCCCAGGACCTCGATCAGTCTGAAGTCGCGGATCGTCTCGCCGAGGAAAACCAACTCGCCGTCGAGGACCGCGGCGCGATCTCGCGATGAGGAATAGAAGAGTGCCGTGACGAAGGGCAGGTCGTCGCGGTCCGCCACGGCCTTCGGCGCGTCGATGACGGCGACCTCACGAAAGGGATCTCGGACGACCAGTCGGCTCCGGGGCCGAGCGACGCGATCGATTTGGGTCTGCAGATCCAGCGTCGCCACGAGAGCACCGAGCGAGTTACCGGGCGGGTTCTCCGGAGGCGGTGTGGCGGCAGGGACCTTGGGAGTCGCTCGCGCGAGAGGGTCCGCGGGGGCCGAAGACTCCGTGGCCTCGGCGACCATCGCGTCGCCCTCGGAGTCGCCACGTCGCAGGAGCAGGGACGCGACGGTGAGGAGCACCACGGCGAGCGTGATTCCGAGGAGCCGCGTCTCGCGCTTATTGAGCCGCATCCGGTTCCTCCTCCGGCGTAATCTCGGCTCGGAGAGTTCGCACTGCCTCACGCAGTTCCGGGGGGAACTCCGGGTCGGATTCGAGGCCCTTCAGGAGCAGCTCCGCTTTCTCGTCGTCGTCGGAGAACACCCAGAGCCAGACGTTGAGCAGTCGGTCCCGCGGCTCCAGTGAGCCTCCGAGCAGCTCGACTTCGTGATAGACCCCGAGAGCATGCCGACAGGCGTCCAGGAGGCGACGCCGCGCAGCGGCGACCCGACGACGCTGCAACGCGGGATCTCGGGTCGGGGACTCTTGGACGGAGAACCACGTCTGCGACTCGTGCCGGGCGAGTGCCGCCAGGCGTCGGGCGTACTCGAGCAGATACGGGACGGACTCCTCTTGGCTCTCGGCCCGTTCGCGGGCCGCATCGAGGGCGGCGCGGTCGTCGGCGCTCAGGTGGTCCCAGTTGCCGTAGAAGGGTGCAGGCGATGCCTTCGGAGTGGGCGAGGCGCAGCCCCCCAGAACTGCGGCAGCCCACGAGGTCGACAAGAGGAGAATCAGCACGCGCGTCATGGTCGGCCTCCGAGGTGTCGCTCCAACGAGTGGTCGGGATCGAGCTCCGGGTGATGGCGAAGGACGGAACCGACAATGCTATTCGCCTCGTCGGACCGGTCGAGCTCGCGACCGAGGTCGAGCAGCTTCATCAGCATGGCCCGACGGGGGTAGAGGCGGGAGGCTTCTCGGTAGTCGTTGAACGCCGCGTCGAGCTCCAGCTTCCCCTCGTGCTCCCGGGCGTTGTTCCAGCACTGTTGTGCCCGATGCGAGAGGTCGAACGGGTCCGCGTCCGCGGCGGGTGGCTCGATCTCCGTCGGGTTCGACGGGGCTTCGGTCCCCTGAGCCAGGGCTTCCTCGCACCACGACCGAAGACCGGACCATCGCGCCCAGAGGTCCGAGCGTCGGTTCGCGTCGACCGTCAACCAGATTCCGACGCCGATCAGCGCCACCGCGGCCGTCCGCCGCAACCGTCTTCCGCGTCGCCTTCGCGTCCGGGTCGTGACGGGAGCCGCTTGGGCAGCGGGGACGGAGACCGCGGCGTGCGAGTCCAGGTCCACCCCTCGATCGCGCGCGAGGCTCTCGAGTTGCGGGAGTGCTTCGTCGAGTGTCGTGTATCGGTCCGACGGCTCCTTCTCGAGGCAGCGCAGGATCAACTGCGAGAGCGCCTCCGGAAGGGCCGGATTCCGGCTCGTCGGCGCGGGAGCCGGCGACGACTGGTGCAGCTGGATCAGTTCGTACGCCGAGCTCGACTGGAAGGGCGGCTCGCCGGTGAAGAGGTGAAACAGGAGAACTCCGAAGGAGTAGATGTCGCTCCTCAGGTCCAACGGCCGCCCCGCACACTGCTCGGGGCTCATGTAGAGAGGTGTCCCCAGGACGCTACCCGTCTGGGTCAACATCGTGAGTCCCTCGACCTGCACCAGGCCGAAGTCCAAGAGCTTCGCCTGTCCGGAGCTCTCCAGAACCATCACGTTCCCCGGTTTGAGGTCGCGATGGATCATCCCGCGTGAGTGGAGAGCCGAGAGGGCGCGCGCGACATGAGTGGCAACTCGGAGCCCGATCTCGAGAGGGACGCCCTCGGGGTAACCTCGAATCAGGCGCGAGAGCGGCTTGCCATCGAGGTACTCCATCGCGATGTAGTGACAACCATCGTGACACTCCACCTCATGGACCCGGACCACGTTGGGGTGATCGAGGTTCATCAGCGCCTGACCCTCGCGTCGGAAGCGCTTCGCGGTGGTCGGCGTGATCAAGTTGGAGGGGAGAATCTTGATCGCGATGTCCGCGTCGTCCCGTTCGCGACGTGCGCGATAGACGACCCCCATTCCTCCCTTGCCGATCTCTCGGAGGAGCTGGTATCCGGGTACCGACGGCATCATCCGGCGATCTCCTCCCGGAACAGGGCGATCGGGGCGGCGACCTGTGCCGCGAGTAGACCGAGCAGTCGTACCCGTTCGTCGGAGTCGATGGCACAGAGGCCTTCCTCGAAGACCAGAATGAAACCGTGGGTCTCGCAGCGCGAACGAAGCGGGAGTGCCACGCCACACTCCGGCGGGGGACCCGGGATCTTCAACCCATCGAACAGCGCCTGGAGATCGCTTTGTCGCTCGGGGCCGAGCATGACGGGGTCCATGGTGGTTCCGTCGAGCAACGGGTTCCGGACGGTGACGGTGCCGCTGGGGCAGCTCCAGCCGATCGTCCGTGCCGCACGCCAGCCGGAGTGGGACTCGAGCAGCAACAGCGCCTGCTGCACCTCGAGCTGGTAGGCCAGCGTGTCGACGGCGAGATCGAGTAGCGCATCCGCGACGTCGAGGTCGCTGACGAGCCGAATGGTCTCGGACAAGAGCTCGAACGAAGCGAGGTGACGCTTCAGCTCGCTGTTGGCGATCTTGAGCTC
>JAGQRC010000003.1 GCA_020425835.1 Planctomycetota bacterium
GACCGCGACGGGATGGTCGCCGCCGATGCGACGGACCTCTCGGGTCTGGAGCACCTGCAGGAGCTTGACCTGCATGTGGAGGGGCATCTCCCCGATCTCGTCCAGGAAGATCGTTCCGTTGTGGGCGAGCTCGAACCAACCGCGGCGCGAACGTGTCGCCCCGGTGAAGGCGCCCTCCTCGTGTCCGAACAGCTCGCTCTCCAGGAGGGTCTCGGGGAGGGCGCCGCAGTTGATGGAGATGAACGGGCCTCGCGCCCGCAGGCTCTCGACGTGGATCGCCTTCGCCAGGTGCTCCTTGCCGACCCCGGTCTCGCCGGTGATCAGCAGGGTCGAGTCGGTGTGCACGACCTTGTGAACGATCGAGAGGAAGTCCTGCATGCCGAGAGCGGTCGACGCGAAGTCCGCGAGGCGCGGCTTGCCGGGTGGCTCGGGCGCCACCACCACGCGCGATTGCCGTCGCTCGATCACCGCGACACAGGTGTCGCGCAGGAGCGCGTCGGAAAGGTCGTCGTCGATCACGGCCGATGCTCCCGCGGCGATCCACGACACGCTCTCGGCCCGCGCGGACGCCGCACAGACGACGATTACTTCGGGCGACTCGGGGAGCGATCGCAGTCGACGGACGGCATCGGCGAGTCGTTCGCCGAGGAGTTCTCGGTCGATCACGAACAGATCGGCGCTGCGGCGACCGACCCGCTCCCACAGGGCGCGAGCGGAGGGGGCTCGAAGTCTCTCGACGTGGAAGTCGGAAGGAGCCAGTAGCTCCTCGAGGCGTCGGGCCAGCTCTCGTTCGTTCCCATCCATGGCGAGCACCACGCGAGCGAGCACGTCATCTCCATCTCCTCGGCGCCTCGAGCGCTCGTCTCCGGCCGGGCCGGAGAAGTCGAGATCGGAGTCGTAGCAGCCGATTTCAAGGTTCGGAGGATGCCGTGTTCCAGAATCGGAGGCAAGGAGTCCGATGTCACCCACGGCGGCCGCGGCGCTGGTCCGGCACCGCGCGACGCAGCAACGACTTGAGCACGTTTGTGCCGTCCCGACCGCTTCGGTGAGCCCTTCGCATTCCGACGTCCGCAACCCGCAGTCAACAGTCCGCGGAGGACTCCGCGACCTCTCACCGGAAGGGGCCCCCATGCGCTCCACGCTACGTGTCCTCGTGACCCTCGTTCTTGCCGCCACCTCGTTCGCGTTCACGGCATGCCCCGCTTTCGCCGACAAGCCCGGGTCGAAACCTCCGGCGTCGGGATCGAAGGGATCGACGCCGGAGAAGAAGGAATCGTGGGCGGTGGTCCGGGTGGGCGAGGAGCTCCAAGTGATGTTGTCCACCGAGGTCAAGAAGACCGTCCAGCAGGTCAAGGCGGACTACGAGAAACAGTCCAAGGAGTGGAACGAAGCCCGCGCCGCAGCGGCGAAGGCGAAGAAGTCCTTCGACACCCCCAAACCGACGAAGCTGGTGGTGAAGGTGCTGAACGCCAAGCTCGAGTCGCGCGAGAAGGCGCTCGAGTTCAAGGCTCGGGAGGAAGAGAAGGCGAAGAAGGGTGGTAAGGAAGAGCCGAAGAAGGGCAAGAAGGAGGAGCCGAAGAAGGGCAGCGGAGGAGGCCGCTGACGGCACCGTCGAAGGCCACCCGAGTTCGACTCACGAGCGAGTGACCTCGGCGAGCATCCGACGCCCGCGCTCTTCGATGCGATCGAAGCGTCCCTCCTGGATGTCTTCGGGAACGAAGAGCGGGTTGACGAAGCCGACCGCGTAGGCGCCGGCGCGGAGGTAATCGCCGACGTTGTCGAGGTCGACGCCACTGGTCGGCACGATACGAAGAAAGGGCATCGGTCCGCGGATGGCACTCACTGCGGCGGGGCCGATGCCCGGGGCCGGGAAGAGCTTCTGCAGTGGCGCGCCCGCGCGGTGGGCGCGGAGCATCTCGGTAGGGGTGTGGGTGCCGGGCATCATCGTGACCCCGAGCCGGTGACTCTCCTCGATGATGGCCTCGTCGACGACGGGGGAGACCAGGAACGAGGCGCCCGCTTCGACCGCGGCGCGCGCTTCGTCGATCTCGAGCACGGTGCCGGCGCCGACGATCAGATCATCGCGCCGGGCGAACTCGGCGATCCGCTCGTAGGCGTTGGGGATCGACAGAGTGAACTCGACGATGCGAAAGCCGGCGCGCACCGCGGCGTCCATCGCGGGTGCGGCGGCCTCCTCGACCGGAGTGCGGAGGATGGCCGAGGCGCGAAGTCGGCCGAAGAGCGCGACGAAGTCGTCGGGGGCGAGGCGGTTCATGGGGTCTCCCGTTCCGCGGGTTCAACGATCGGTGAGCTGCGCACCCATTCGTCCGGCTGGGATCTCGATCTCGAGGCGCTCCGACTCGCGGTAGACGACGATCGGGACCGTCTCCTTGCCGGCGTCGACCGCCGCCTTCAAGGCGTCGCGGAGATGATCGACGGAGTCGAGGGTTCGACCGTCGTACTGGGCGAGATAGTCCCCCTTCTTCAGGCCGACCTTCGCCGCGTTCGAGTCGGCGACGACATCCATCACGCGCACCACCGGGGCGGAGAGCATCTCGCCCGCGTCTCGGTAGAGGATCAAGTAGCTGCGGATCACGTGTGACGCCTGGGCGACTTCCTGCTCGCTCGGCTTCTCGTCGCTCCCAACGAGGTCGTAGGGCTGCGGCTCGTAGCGGAACTCTGCCGTCGCGCCGGCGACGAGGCGCGGCGTGAGGTCGATCCACCACGGATGGACGACATCGCCCGGTGCCCAACCGGCGCGGGGGTACTTCCAGGTGCCGTACTGGGGGCGATTCGGGTTGAGGTAACAGTCGGTCTTCCAGAGCGTGTTCTCGAAGCGTTCCGTCGCCGGCGACTCGGAGGCGATGTCGGGGGTGAAGACCAGCGTGCGCTTCGATGGCGTGAACTCGCCGACCTGGGAGTGGCCCGTCGTCGTCGTGAAGAGGCGCGCGGCCTTCGCATCCGCCGGGATCGCCACCGTCTTCGGATCGAAGAAGTCCTGGAAGTGATTCTCGTCGGAGCGGTAGTGCGCGGTGCCCAGCCAGAGCGGAACCACGTGATAGGGTTCGAGCGCGTTCGCTCCGTGGTGGAAGTCGAGGGTCGCGCTCATCGCGTAGCCGCGGTTCTTGTAGAAGGTCGTCCCCGCGCGGATCTCGAACCGGACGCGACCGGTGAGCCACGGTCTGAAGTGGGTGACGTCCACCTCCCAGTGGCACGGCGTCCGGTACGACGTGATGAAGGGGACGATGCCGCGGGGGTTCCCCTCGGTATCCCAGATCGAGACCTCGCCGTTGCGATCCCATTCGTCCCACATCTTCCCGCCATCGTGGATGTCGAGGTTCAGGATCACCCGACCGAACGCCCAGTCCAAGGGGGGTAGATCGACCTCGGCCTCGTAGGCGACCTTCTGGTTGTCGGTCATCACGTGGTGGAAGACCTCGACGCGCAATGGCGGCCGCGCCGCGGTCGTGGGGTCGCTCGCGGTGACCTCGAGGTCCGAGACGTCGAAGACGGTCGACACGTCGCCCCGTGTCCCCGCGCCGATCGAGAGTCGCGATTCGTAGGGCGTGAGGCCCGCGATGAACATGCGATCGTAGACGAGACCTTCCCCGATCTTCACCGTGACCTCGGCACCGCCGATCCCGTGCGCGACCACGATCTCGAGCGGAACCGTCGCGCCGCGAAACTCCTCGGGCGCGACGCGCTTGACGATCTCGCGACCGTCCCAGTGGAGGGAGACCTCGCGCTCCGGCAAGCCGAGCACGTTGCCCCACTCCCCGAACGGCTCCTCGTTCGGCGGATCGTGGACATCGATCCCGACCGCGAACGACTTCGCGAAGTTCGGCTCGACCCAGCTCCTCGCGAACGGACCCGGCCCGTGGGTTCCGTACTCCGACGTGTTCAAGAGGACGAATGCGCCGCCGTCACCCCCTTCGTCGATGCGAAGTCGACAGCGGACGGTGACGCGCTCGAAGAGCCCCTCCGCCTGCCGATCGAACGTCACCGAGTTCGACTGCAACGGCGACTTCGCTTCGTCGAGCAGGTGGATCGTGCCGTCGTCGAGTCGAGGTCCCGAGCCCGCGCCGAACCGGGCGAGGTGCGTCGGAGAAACATCTTGCGCCCACGCCGAGGTCGAGACGAGGAGCGACAGAACGAGACAGCAGAGGCGCAGAGGCATCATGAGGGCTCCGCTCGAGGGTGACGGTGGGACCGCAACTTGGGCCACAGCTTAACCCAACCGGGTCGAGGATGCCGAGACGCCATCGGAGTCGGCGCTCCGCGAGTCGGGGCACGAGCTCGATCCAGGACCGTCGGGCCCACGGAACAGGATCGTCGCCAACACGTCTCTTGCGCCGGTTGTGACCCATCTCTCGGATTCCGGGTCACCACTAACACGAAGAGTCGATCAGGCCTCGGAGGCGAACGCGCTATGGGCCGCGGCTGCGACTCGCCTCTCCGCGTTCTGCGTACGACGGGCCCACGACCGGTCGCGTTGACCGCCTACAGGAGTCTTGCGGCTCGACGGACCACCATGACAAGGAGTCCCATGAGGCACCCCCATACTCTGCTGCTCGCGAGAGCGGCGTCGATCACGCTATTGATTCTCGGAGTCAGCTCTCCGTCTCCGGCGCAGGCCTCGATCCCGATCCCGATCCCGCAACCTGGGTTCGGGTGGATCATGAGGCAAGTCTCCATGCATCAGAACGGAGGCACCTATGGGGAGGGTGAAGAGCTCGCCACCGTAGAAACCGAGCAGTTCGTGATCTCGGTCTGTCGGACGCGTCCATACCAATTCAGTCCGAGCCAGGGAGGTAACTTCCTTCTCTATCGCAAGATCTTCAAGAACCAGATGCAAGCGGTGGTCAAAGTGTTCGCAATCGGTCCCACCATGTTTCGCGGAGAGGCCGAGTGTTCCTTGACTCTCAGTCACGACGGGGCACACGTGCTGATCGCGACCAACCAGATGGTCGGCTTCGGGACCGTTCCCGAGATGATGTTGGTCATGAAGATCGACATCTCGAGCGATGCCATCGTCTGGGGGCGTCGCTACCAGTTCGGGTCCTTCGACGTCGACGAGGTCTCAGGCCTCGAGATCGTGCCCGCCTACACCTCGACCGGCGCGGCGTCGGGTTACGCCGTCGTCGGGAGCGGGAGGGCGGAGTTCCCCCTCGGCCAGGGATTCACGCTCTTCGCGTTCAAGCTGGACGAGTCCGGGACTCCCCTGTGGCAGAACGTCATGTCGTTGCCCGGAGCGACGCAGATCACTGACGCGGAGTCCCACAACAGGAACGTCCGCATGGTGGGTCACAACGAGTTCGGCAACATCGTCGTTCAGAGGGTGAACACGGACACGGGGGACTTCGGCAACGTCTCCTGGTTCAGCATCCCGGACCAGTTCCTCCACGATCCAGCGATCTCGCTCAACGTGGAGTCGGACGTTCTGCACGGGTACTTCCTGTCCTTCTCGCGGAGTTCGGGTGCGTTGGAACCCATCGTGATGCGGGCGAAAAACAACGGTACTCCGGTTTGGAGTCGTCGACTCAGCGAGTGCGGCCTCGCCATCGGCGTCGTCTCATCCGGATCCGAAGTATACGCACTCGCCGAAACCGGAAGCCCAACCGGGCAGGTCTCGACCTACAAGCGACTCGCCTTGGACAAGAACACCGGTGATCTCGTACCGGGGATGAGTGTCTCGACCGTGATTCCATCTCCGTTGGCCGCGATGAAGGCGTACTCGTTCGACAGGGGGTACCAGTCGCGACTTCTCATTACGGCGAACGACTTCGAGTTCAATGCGCTGGATCGATGGGCCGTGTACAAGGAGAACGCGGGTCTGCTCATCGGGGTCCCGAACTACTATGACTGTCCGGATAGCCACGAGTACGGGTCGATCCCGATCGTTGTCGATCACGAGATGGTCGGCAAGGGGCTTCACGATCCGCAGCTCTCATCCGAGGTGCACTGGCCGCCGATCTTCTCCCCCTTCGTCGTCGTGGAGGAATGCTCCGCGTACTGATTCGAGGATGGCGTCCAAGTCGAGGTCCTCGTTCGCTCGCCTGCGGGAGAGAGGCGAGGACCGAGCTCTCCTTCCTGCTCGCGATGGCGACGACCCACTCCGTCTCGGGGTCCGACAGCTCCCGGGGGCCAGCGCACCCCGGAGAAGCTCGGCCCATCCGCCAATTTGACTGCGTTCCTCCGGATGAGTCGCCTCGGCAGCTGCCGAAGCGGCCGAATCGTCGTGTCCTCGGATTTTCGACACGAAGGCAGTGACCAACGGACTGCGATGTTGAAGCCGGGCTCTCGAGTGAACCGTCGCGAGGACTCGGACGCCTCACTCGGTCGGAGTCGTTCTCGCGTCAGTCCACCAGTCGATAACCCTCGCCGTACGCAGTCAGCAAGTAGCGCGGTCGCTTGGGATCCACCTCGATCTTGCGGCGGAGTTTCACGATGTGGTGGTCGACCAGTCGATCGCGGGGTTTGGCGGGGACGTCCCACACTTCGCGCAGCAAGGTCTCGCGATCGACGACCCGACCGCGGTGACGCACGAGGATCCGGAGCACTTCGGCTTCGTGATGGGTGAGCGTCTCGGACGTGCCGGCGCGCACCACCGTGAGACCCGCGAGATCGATGACGGCATCGCCGAGTCGAATCGGCTCGAGTGGGGAGGTCGGTGCGCGACGGAGGAGCGCGCGGACGCGCGCGAGGAGCTCGGAGCGGCCGAACGGTTTGGCGACGTAGTCATCGGCACCGAGGTCGAGACCTCGGACCTTGTCGCGCTCCTCGGTTCGCGCGGAGATGATCAGGATCGGCACGGCGGCATCGCGCCGACGCACTTCGCGACAGATCGTGAAGCCGTCGACGCCGGGCAGCATGATGTCGAGGAGCAGCAGATCGAAGGACTCGGATGTCGCACGTGCGAGCGCTCGCTCCCCGTCGCGCTCGGAGAGGACCGTGTAACCGTCCGCCTCGAGATTGTCCGCGAGGATGAACGCGAGATCGGGGTCGTCCTCGATCACCAGGATTCGGGTCATGTCGCCTCCCGATCGGTCAGCGGCAGTCGGACGACGAACCTCGCCCCGCAATCGCTCGGCTCGCAGGTCAGCGATCCGCCGTGCTCGGTGATGACATCGCGCGCGATCGTGAGCCCGATCCCGAGCCCCCGCGTTCCCGAGGTCAGCGCATCCGAGAGACGACGGTACGCACCGAAGATCACTTCGCGATGCTCGGCGGGGATTCCCGGTCCGCGATCCTCCACGGTCAGCACGGCGTGCACCCCGTTACGGCGAAGGTCGAGCCCGAGGTACCGGCCCCCGGCGGCGTGGACGAGCGAGTTGCCGATCAGGCAGCCCAGTGCCCGTGAGACCGCCTCGACATCACCTTGGCAGAGAAGAGGCTGATCGCTTCCGGTCACGGCGACCTCGAATCGCTGCTGATCGAAGCGGGGCGCGTAGACGGTCAGCACCCGGTCCATCACGACCCGCAGATCGAACGGGTCGTGCCTCCCTGGGCCGTCGCTGTTCCCGGAGCCGTGGAGAGCGAGAACGTCATCGACGAGGGCGGCGAGTTGCTGGCTGCCGTGGGTGATCGCGCGGAGATAGCGGTCTCGGCGCTCCGGATCGAGGTCGCGTTCGAGCAGCGTCTCGCTGCTCGTCCGGAGGATCGCCAGTGGCGTGCGGAGCTCGTGCGCGAGCTGCGCGGTCACGTCTCGGCGTCGCGCTTCGACGCGCGACCGCTGACGCTCGCCCATCACGAGCGCGCCCGCGCCGACCAGGATGGCCACGATAGCGATCCCCACGACGATGCGGGTCTGGGTTCCGCGGCGACGAATCGGCGCGGTGACGACGGAGGCGTCGCCGACGGTCCGCAGCCACCAGGGGCTGCCGACGAATCCCGGGAACGGAACCGCGAACGAGGACGACTCGGCGGCTCGCAACAGGACGATGTCGCGGGCTTCGATGGTCCCATCGATGTCGCGCGCGACGAAGAGCAGCGGACGCTCCGCCAGGAGAGTCGGGAGGCCGGAAGGCGCTGCGGCGGTCAGCAGGCCGTCGCCGAAGTCGTGCCAGGTCCGCGCATCGCCGGGCGGTCGCACGGCGAGGGACTCTCGACACGCGTCGAGCCAGCGTCGCTCCCGACGGCGCGCCTCGAGTGGGTCGAGCATCCAGCGAGCATCGTCGCGGTCGACGTCGCGGTGGCCAGTACGGACGATGCCCTCGACCGACTCGGCGATCCACTCGCGCCACTGCGCACGGGTCGCGGGATCGGGTGTGGCTCGGTCGATCTCGTTCCAACCGACGGCGAGAGCGTCGATCGCATCTCGCGCTCGGTCCGAGGCGATGAGGAGTCGAGCGCGGGCGAGCAGCGCGGGGAGGTGGGGGACTTCCGTCGTCGCGTCCAGGGCATCGAGAGCGTGGAGCGCGGGCTCGATCTCACCTCGCGACTCCAGCTCGAGGGCGTCTCGGAGCGACGGATCGATGCCGTCGAGCCGGAGCGTCCGGAGATCCTCGGCCACCCGCGCTTCGACATCGGTTTCTCGCCACGTCGAAGGTGCGAGCACTCGTCCGTCGGGCGTGATCAGCGCCCAGTGTTCGAGCCGGGGGACCGTCGTCATCCAGGTGGCGAGATCCTCGATCGTGCTGCTCGCGAGCAGTGGACCGAGCGGGAGGCTCCAGCGCGTGTCGAGCTCGCTCGCGACACTCTCGAGTTGCGCCGTCCGCGTCTCGTACCACGCATTCGCAGCGGATTCCGACTCGAGTGCGATGCTGCGACGTACCGCGACGTCGACCGAGATCAACGCCGCGGTGGCCGCGACCGTCAGGATCAGGAGTCCGACGAGTGTTCGGGTCACGAGGTCACGGCCTCAGTTCCTCTCGGGGCGACTCGCCTCGACGAGGGTCGACACCGCCAGCGCGGTCGGCAGGGTACGTCCTCCGACGGGGCCCCAGAAGCCCAACGGGGCCCAGCTTCCTCGCGCGTCACCGTCCTGCTCCTGGGTCGGCAAGATCGCACGAGTGACGCTTCCCTGCCACGCTCCCCACGGGCTGCCTCCGACTCGGCGGAGCGCATCGGTCCCCCGTTCCCAGTAGACGAAGTCGACGGTGCTGCCACGATCGTCGCGGCCGTAGCTCGGGAGCTCGTCCAGCAACAGCGCGACGCTCTTTCGGAAGCTCGCCTCGTCCTTGGACTCGCCGGCGGCGAGCCGAATCGCGAGGCCCATGGCGGTCATGGTCTCGCGCGGTGCAAAGACGTTTTCTTTCGCTTGGTGGTAGGCGAGCCCCGGTCCAGGATCACCGGGCGCGACCATTCCAGTGCGACCGTTCGACGACGCTGTACATCGGCGAGTCCAGTTGTGGGCGGAAGCGATGGATGTATCGATCGCATCGACGGGAATGTCGAGCCGACCGTCGCGCGCGAGTTCGCGGGCGATCTCCAGACTTGCCACCATCCACCCCGTGTTCAAGGTATCGTTGCGCCCGCACTGGTACTCGGTGCCCCAACCGTATCCCTCGTTCTGGTGGCGAATCCCGTACGACACCGCTTCGGTGATCGGTTCGCGAAGGCTTTCCTCGAGCGAGTCCTGGTAGATCTCGATCAAGGCGAGCGTCGCCCAGGCGTGGCTCCAGATCCAATCGGGATTGTCGCTCTGCCCCACGGCCCCGCGGGTCCGAGGTTCATCGCCGTGAGACTGATGCGCGAGGAGCCAGTGGATCGCGCGATCGATCGCCTGCTCGCGGCCTTCGACATCACCGGCGAGCTCCGAGTCGTGGAGCGCGCGCAAAGCGAGCCCGGTCACCCCGACGTCGAAGTTCCCGATCCCGGCGCCCCGGTCCTCCGGAGACCACGCGCCGTCGGATCGCTGATGCGCGACCAGCCACTTCGCGCCGAGGAGGATCGCCTTCTGGGTCTCGGATCGATTGGGCAGAGGAGCAGGATCGACCGCGACGTCGCCACGCAGTCGCTGACGCACCGTGTTGATGGCCTTGGTGATTCGCTCGTCGAGCTTCGGGATCGCTGTGGCGTGTTCGAGCGCTAACTCCACTGCCTCCCGGTTTCCGAGTGCGAGCTCACACGCGGCGATCCGCACCTGCACCCAGGCGCGATAGCTTCGATCTTCGTCGTAGCCGAACGCCGACTCGAGCGCGCGATACTCGCGAAGCGCCTCCTCGACCCGCCCCTCGGCGACCTCCCGGAAATAGGCGCGGTGGAAGCGATCGCGATCGCTAGCGGTGTCGGCCGCGAACGAGGCGAGCGTCGAGAACAAGATCACGGTGAGCATGAGTGACTCCCTTCACCCCCGTTGATACCCGTGGGCAGTGGATCGACGAAGTCATCAATTGTCGAAGAGTGTCGACGGCTCCACCGCCGCGATCAAGGGACCGCGATGATCAGGGGCTCGGAGGGTCGGGACTCGATCGTCGTGTGGAACACCACCGTGCCCTCGCCATCGATCAGGTCGATCTCGACCGGGACTCGGGCGAACACGAAGGAGATGCCGGTCGCGGGGACGTGTGCCTCGTCGAGGTCTCCCGGCTCGAGCGTGCGGTAGCGGAGATCGGGATGTCGCTCGAGCCAACCCTCGGCGAAGTTCAGCACGACCCGGAAGGTGGGCGCGAAGTCGACGTCGTAGTCCGAGCGGTCGAGATCGAGTCGGATCGTCGCCGCGTACCCGGTGGCTTCGTCGCGAGCGGTCGCCCAAACGCGAGTCACCGCCGTGGAGACCGGGATCTCGATCGCTTCGCCGCGTCGGCTGCCACCGAGGGTCCAGCTGCGATCATCCAATAGTCCGTGGATCTGGAATCCCACGTCTTCGGGGAGGTTCGTCGGCCGAAACGTGATCGTGCGAGCGTCGGACGCGACGAGATCGACGCGCTGTTCCGGACGGCTCCCGATGCGGATCGTGCCGAAGCGACAACAGCCGTCGGGTGCACCGGACAGGTACCATCGATAGATCCCCGGTCGCTGGAACGCCCACTCGAACGCACCATTGGCGTCGGTGCCGTTGGATTCCTCTTCGCCGTGGAACCACCGTCCCGAAGCGTCCTGCCACGTCAGCTCGACGTCGGGGATCGGGGTTCCGGACGACGTGAGCACTCGGCCTCGGACCCGGGTGACGCGGGTATCGATGGTGATCCGAGTCGGCCCCGCGATCTCGAGCGAGCGGGTCTCCTTGGCCCCTTGTCCTTCGTATTCGATGTCGTAGGTTCCTGCGCCGGGGAGTTGGAAGCGTGTGGTGTCCGCTCGGAGCTCCTGACGAGACCAGTACTGCGGAATGCCCTCCGGCTTGCTCGCAGTGATCCAACCGACGGTCGCCGTGTGGCCGTTCACCCGCGCGGCGATCTCCACCTCGAACGTTCGGGGGAACTCGATGTCGATGACTCGCGCTTCGCCGCTCACGAGGTCCACGGTCTCCTCGAACCAGACATCGTCGAGCTCGGCGGAGACGGTGTAGCGCCCGGCCGGCAGATCGACGAATCGACGCCCGTCGATCGGAACGAACGAGAGGTCCTCCCAGGGGTCCTCCTCGTCCTCGTCTTCCTCACTCCGGTACAACGCGACTTCGGGCTGCGACGTTCGTCGTCCATCGCCATCCATCGTGCGGATCTCGATGATCCCGCCTGGCTCGAGGATCACCGGGATCTCGTCGTCGTCGGAAGGGAAGGGCCCGACCCATCGGGTCGGGGCGTAGCCGTCCGCGAAGATGACGACCGTCAGCTCATCCGCGGGGCCGGCGACCGTGATCGCGGCGCGACCGAGGTCATCGCAGCGCGCCAAGCCGTACCGTTCGCAGGTGTATTCGCCGTCGGGGACCCAGGTCTTGGTCGAGACCCGGGCGCCGGGGACGGGAAGGCCCGAGCGATCGGTGCAGACGACGACCGCATGCACTCGCCTCTCGAGCGGTGACGGGTCGAGGGTGATCGGCACGTCCTGGGTGGAACCGATGGCGACGTCCACCTCGGCATGTGCCGTCACGAATCCCGCGCACTCGACCTGGAATCGATAGCCACCGGCCGGGAGATCGTGGAACTCGGCGGTCTGCGAGTCCTCGCTCAACCAGATCGACGCCGAGAACTCACCGCACTCGGCGGTCACCTGGCTCCAGGTCGGCCCCGCATCCGAGCTCGAGACGACGATCCGGACGTCGCCCCCGCGGGGAATCTCGATCAGCGTCGGCGCATCCTTCGGACTCTCGAGCTCGGACTCCTCGGAGTACGACCCGTGGTGCCACGAGAGTTGGAGCGGCGCGTCGGGCAACCCGCCGATGGAGAACCGACCGAGCTCGTCGCTCTCGGTGGCGAAGAGCCCGAGGAGCTCGAAGTGCCGGTACTCCCACTCCTCGAAGGGTTCCGGGAGGGCGGCGATGTGAACTTCGGCCACCGCGGCGCCCGACTCATCGATCACACGCCCTTCGATCCGTTGGGCCGGCTGCAGGGTGAGATCGATCGACGTCGGCCGGTCGACGGAACACCAGACCTCCGGGGCGATCGGGACGCAGTCCGGCTCCGACACCAGGAGTCGGCACCATCCACCCTCGACGCCCACGAGGTCGAAGCGGCCTCGATCGTCGGTCCTCACTTGCCAGCGGTCGATGGATCGATCGTCTGCCCAGAGCGGCAACGGCCAGACGGACGCTCCGGAGACCGGTCGACCGACAGCATCGCGCACGGTCCCGCGGACCACCGCGCCGTGAGTGAACTCGAACGGCGGCAGCACGCGGTGCTCGCCGAGGTCGAGCTTCCGAATGCTCAAGGTCGTCGACGGGGACCCGTCGCGGAATGCGGAGACGAAGAGATCCTCGGTCGGAAGGTCGCGCAGCCGCGCGCTTCCCTCCGCATCGGCATCCACTTCCGCGACGAGCCCCGAGTCATCCGTGAACACTCGAAAGTGAGCTCCCGCTGCCGGGGAGCGGTCGGGCGCGAGCGCCGAAAGGGTCAGCGTGTTCCGAGGTGGAGCGTCGTCGACCTCGACCGACGCGGCGACCGGAAGATCGTTCGCAGGGGTGATCGAGGGCGAGGTCTCGGCGCGCGGGACAGGTGCGGCAGGAGACGATGAGCTTCGGCTGCGATGGGCCGGTCGAGAGTTGCGGAACCAGACGTAGCCGCCGAGCCCCATGGCGCCGACCGCGAGCGCGGCTGCCCCGATCAGGAGCGCGGCACCCCACCAACCCCAGCGACTCCCGGACATCTCCGCTCTTCCCGACTCGGCCGCGCTGGAGGACGCGCGGCAACCCGAATCGATCCTCTCACTCCGCCGACTCGGCCGCAACGCCGGAGTCCAGGAGGCTGTCGGCGAACCTGGTTCGAGGCATCGTCGAGCGGATCGTGGCGCGTTGGATGCCGGCGAGAGTCGATCGTATTGGTGGCAGCACCGCTGCGAACGGAGCTTCGCTCCGCGGCTCGATCTCGAGACGGCGCCGACACGCCGCGAGCAAGCCGGCGAGGTCCGAAGCAGGTTTTCCGACAGGCTCCAAGCAGTCCGTTGAAAAACTGCTTTCGAGGCGAGAGTCCGAGATTTCAAGACCAGTGCTTCCGGCGAAACGCAGTCGTATTGGCTCATACTTCGAGTTTCGACGGGTGTGCTGGGCGCAGGAAGCTCGGGCTCTCGGCCGGAATGAGTTTTTCAACGGACTGCTAGCGGTGCCGGACCTCTACTCTCGCGACATGGTCACCAGCAACCCGGACGTGTCGCCCGCCACGGTCACGGGCACCGACCTCGGGACGCAGCCCATCGCCGTGAAGATCAGGGTGTAGTTCCCCGGCTTCAATCCCTTGACGTCGAACGCGCCGAGGTAGGCCCAGTCCATGGTCGAGAAGAAGTTGCCGCTCTGTCGGCCTTGCGCATCCACGGCGAAGACGAAGCTCCCACCGATCGGTCCGCCGTCGGGTCCGATCATCTGCCCCTGCACGTGATGTCCTTCGATGCGGGGGGCGACGAGGTTCACCTCGCGCTCTTCGTCGATGCCGAGTGGGATGACCTCGGAGAAGACGACTTCGTCATCCGTCCACGCGGTGCGCACGAGATGGTGCCCCGGCTCGAGTCGCGGCACGTGGTAGTAGCCATCGCCGTCCGTGCCGACCCAACCGGCGAGGATCGATCGGTGCGGTGCGTCGAGGTACTCGACACCGATCCAGACGCCGGGCTTGCCGAGACCGTTCTCGTCGACCAGGCGACCGGAGATCGATCCGGTGAGCGGGGGGAACTGGACGTCGAAGGTCTGCTCCGCTGCTCCGGCGATCTGGACTTCGCGAACATGCTGCGCGGACTGATCCGCGACGCTCTTCAGGATCGACAGCGCGTAGCGCTGGGGCGCGAGCGCCGGGATCTGGTATCGACCGTCGTCGTCGGTGTGGTAGAGGAACATCGTCGAGTAGTCCTGATCGCCCGAGTGGAGCCAGAGGCTGGTGTTCGCGACCGGCTGTCCTGCGGCATCGGTGATGCGTCCGCTCAACGTGGTGCGACCGGGCACGTCGATCTCCAGCCATTCGGGATCGGTCGCGTCCGCCGAGATCGGCGACGGATCGAGGCGGTAGGTGGGCACCTGCAGGAAGTAGTCGCCGTCCGGCACTTCGAAGGCGACGTAACCATCGACATCGGTCGTGGCCGTCCAACGGTTCGCGTCGAGACTGGCTTGCGCGCTCGAGAGCGAAGCGAGGTCCGCATCGACGCGTCGCCAGAGCACCACCTCCACGCCCTCACCCAGGGAGAGCCCGCCGCTCGACAGTCGTGCACCGACGCCACCGATCCGGAGCTCGGCATCCCAGGTCTGGCTCGGCGCTTCCTCGCCGAAGGTCATCGCTTCGGACTGCGCCGAGAAGTAGCCGGTCCGACGCGCCCGCGCTCGAACCTCGGCGAACGGGATGTTCGCGATCCGATACGAACCATCCGCCTCGGTCAGCGTCGCGTGCTCGGGGTGATCGACCAGTTCGACGATCGTGCCGGGGAGTGGCGCTCCCGACTCTCGCTCCACGACCGTCCCGTTCAGCTCGTACTCGCCGGGGACCAGCACCACTTCGACGAAGGTGGCATCGTCGGACGAGAGCTCCACGACTCGATGATACTCGGCGACTCCCGGGGCGAGGATCGTGAGCTCGGCCGACGCGCCGGTCAGCGTGACGAAGGCGAAGCCACCGTCGGCCGTCGTCGAAGCAGAGTGGGACACTCCGCCGCACTGCGCGTTCACCGTAACCCCGCCCAGCGGATCCCGCGCCCCGTCGCGCTCGAGCAACACCACTCCGTACAGCCCGGCTTCCCGGAAGAGCGCGATGCGTCCGAGGTCGATGTCGTGACCGGCGCTCGTCGAGTACGGGGCGACGCGGGGAACGAATCCTTCCGCCCCGATCTCGAGCTGTTGCGGAGTCTCGAGCACGCTGCGCTCGACCGCGAAGCGGCCCGAGCTCGACGAGATCGGTTGGCCGTCGATCGTGAAGTCGCGAACGGGAGTCTCCGAGATGCCTTCGGTCACGAAGCCGGAGATCTCCACGGTCTCGGTCGGCTCGAGGATGAGGGCGCACGACGCGGATCCGGCGATCACGTGCTGCAATATCGATTCGGTGTACCCGGGCTTCTCGGCTCGAAGCGTGTTGCTCGACCCTTCGAGCACGTGCAGCACGAAGGCCCCAGCGATGTCGCTACCCGTCGTGGATCGGACCGGCGCTCCCCCTTCGATGAAGCGCTCCGCCGAGACCCGTGCGCCAGCGATCGGACGGCCCGCCGGATCCTCGACGATGCCCGTGATCGATTCGGACGACGGCTCGAGGCGGACTTCGAGGAAGGTCTCCTCGCCGGCTCGGACCTCGATGCCGGCGAGGAAACGCGGCGTGTACTCGGTGCGCTCGACCGTGACGAGGTAGCGCTTCGGCGACACCGCCGCGAAGCGCACGAACCCGTCGCGACTCGATCGCGCGTGGAGCGCTCCCGGAGAGTGGACGTCGTCACGAACGCCGGCCCGACTCTCGGACTCGTTCGCGGGATCGAGCGTCACGTCGGCCGCGTCGAGCCGCATCTCCTCGGTGTCGAGGACGAGAACCGCCACCGAACCGCGGTCGGGGTCGGACTCACTCTCGTCGAAGAACTCCCGAACATCACGGATGCCGAGCTCCCGGAGGCGATTCACGAAGTCCGCTTCGGTGAGCGGCCGGAGACCACCGCGATCCGGAGATCCCGTGGAGAGCCTCGCGTCGCTCTCAGGAGCCGCTTCACCGGATGCGGCGGCCAGCGACTCCACCACCGCTGGCGATCGCGATGATCCGACGTCGTGAACGATCCGACCCCGCGCGGAGGTCGCTCGGCGCTTCGACGCGACGCCGAGCCACTCGCGCCCCCATGGCCAGAAGAGCAGGACCGTACCCACGAGGGCGACGATCCAGACCGGAGTTTTCCACGAGAAGGACCGAGGCATCGCACGGCTCCCTGCATCGGGAAGAGCGAATCACTCGAGAGGCGATGCTCTCGAGCCGATTCGCGAGGAGCAAGCCCCGAGAGGCATGTCTCTGCACACGTTCCGGATTCCCCTCCTCAACACGAGCTGTCGTTGCACTCGAGCGTATCTTCCGTCGGGTCGATGCCGCATGCGGGGTACGGCGCGGGGGGGAGGAGGCCGCCGGTGAAGAGCGCGTTGAGCATGAAGATGGGGTCGCTGATGTCGAGGAAGCCATCGTCGTTCGCGTCGGACGCCTTCGGACAGGTCGTGGGTGCGCCGCCCGAGAAGAGGACGCCGAGGATGTGCACGGGGTCGCCCAGGTCGAACGCGCCGTCGTCGTTGGCGTCGCCGCGGATGAACGGCACGCCGGGGATGATCTCGAACGTCGACGCCACGAGCACCGGGAGGATCGACGTGCCGCCGGGCGCGACGAAGACCGAGTCCACGGCGAGCGGTCCGACATCCGAAGCGGTCGTGATCGGAACGAACCCACCGACGACGGCGGCGGGATCGACATCGACCAGCGCTCGGATCAGGGGGACATCGACTCCAGGGGGGAGGAGCGCATCGGTCGGTGGCGTGAGGTCGATCACCACCCCGACCGCGAAGGTCGATGCATCGAAGCTCGGGAGGACCAGGTCCGCGGTCGCCGCGACCGTGCCGACGGCGTCCACCGATTGCACGGTGATCGACGGCGAGCCGATCTCGACCCCCACGGAGTACGCGGCGATCGGCTCGGGCCAGGTGCCGAGCGCGAACAGCGGAACGCCCGTCTGACCCGGGGCGCCTTCGCTCGGCTGCGCCCGGGCGATGAAGTAGTCGCACTCGTCGGGTAGCCCGTCGCCGTTGGCGTCGGAGAGCGCGCCGGAGATCAGGTCGCAGGCGTCCGGGATGCCGTTGCCGTTGCAGTCGACCGCGGTGCCTGCGGCGATCTCGCAGCTGTCGACGATCCCGTTGCCGTCGCAGTCGAGGGATGGGTCGGCGAGCACCGCGCAGCTGTCGATGGTGCCATCCCCGTCGCAGTCCTCGGCGAGCCCGAGGGGGATCGCGAAGATGTCGGGGACCCCGTCGCCATCGCAGTCCCCCGCACTCGGATCGCGCGCGATGTCCAGGTCGTAGGAGTTGATCGCACCCGCGACCCCGAGGACCCGGACCCGATACAGTCCGTCGCCCCAGCTCTGGGTCAGCGCGGAGAGCGCGGCGGCCAGCGATCCATCACTGGTGGACACTCCGGTGGCGATCGGCGCCTCTTCCTCGCCCGGCGCGTACAACTCGACCGCCAGCTCACCCTGAGCGACGTCGAACAGCGCGTGGACGAACAGCGCATCGCCGGCGAGCAGGATGATCCCGAACCAATCCTCGTCCTCGGCCGCGGTGTCGCGAGCATCGATCGCGAGATCGGTCAACAGCACCGAGTCGGCGAAGATCGGCGCGCGGCGCGGTGTGTCGTTGTCCTCGAAGCGATCGGTCGCATTGGTTCGATCCGCGGTTCCCGAAGGAAGGGTGGTCGCCGCGGCCGAGAGTCCGAGGCCGGTTCGGGCGAGATCCGACTCGTCTCGCGAGAGGGAGAGTGGCGAGCTCGGGGATCGCACCTCGGGCTGCATCCACGCGCCACCGCTTCCCGACGGAAGTTGATGGGTGGTGACCACGCGCGAGACGAAGCGGACGTAGTCGACGTTGCGGCCCGATGCATCGATGAGGTTCAGGTCGCCGGTCCCGCCGTTCGACCATTCCCAGTTGAAGATCGCGCCCTGGTCGAACAGGTCGTGCGTGGTGTCGGTCCCGCCTTCGTCGCTGATCACGACGGTCTCGCCCGGCGGGAGGGTGAAGGTCGGGAACGTGTAGATCTGTCCCGGGTCGCCACCGTTTCGACCATCGAGGGTCCAACCGGTCAGGTCGGCGACGATCGTCCCGTTGTTCCGGAGCTCGACGCGGTCGGGAACGCCGAGGTCGACCTCGCGAATCACGATCGACGGCTGCGCGGTCGATTCCACGACCAGCGCTCCCGCGAGCGTCGTCACTGCTCCACCGCCATTGCTGACCGTGAGCGCGGGGCTGCCGGGCGAGGTCGAGCCGCTCACGGTGACTCGCGCCCAGAGGGCGTCCGGGCCGATCCAGCGTTGTTCCTGAACGGTCACTCCCGGAACGGTGATCGAGGCGCCGACCGTGAAGTTCGATCCGAGGACGAGAATCGGATAGCTCTGACCCGGCCGCATCGTCTGCGCGGCCACGCTGTCGATCGTCGGGGTCGGAGCGTTGATCGATTCGGTCACCTCGATCCGATACGTCCCGTACTCGGTCAGGTCGAGACGCGCGGAAGCGTGTCGGGTCAGCGCGTAGGCGTCACCGGTGAAGTTCGCGGTCCAGAGGATCGTGGGAACCGTCTCCACCATGTCCTGAGCCGACCCGCTCGACTGCGTGTTCGGAATCGTGTCGTGGGGATCCCGATTCGTCGCGATCATCGTCGCGCCGACGAGATCGATCAGGAACATCTCGGGATCGGGCCGACCGAAGATGGTGTTCGCGTCACCGAGGATCGACACGCGGTAGGTTCGCCCGGAGATGACCGGAAAGCGGAACCAGTCCTCGTCTCCGGCGGCGAGCGAGCCGTTGCGATAGAACGTCAACTCGACGGGAGGTCCGTCGATGGTGAGCAGCGTTGCGTCGAGTGGACGATCGTTGGGCTCGAACGGATCGGGGCGGTAGTCGATGTGGTGTGCCGCGAAGGTGTCCTCGAGCAGTGGGATGTCGCCGAGCCCGAGCTCCGACCAGAGACTCCAGAAGTCCTCCATTCGGGTCGCCGGCGTCTGGCGTGCGCGCATCTCCCCGAGCACCGACCACACCGAGTCGTCCCGCGCGCCGAGGGCGTCGTCGTCATCACCGGGGCTCGCGTCCGCGGCGGCCGGCGTGTCGACGACATCGTAGAGCGCGGCGGTGACCGCGTTCTCCTGCGTGCCACCGCCCGATTGGTTCCCTTCGAACGAGTACGAGAAACCGCCGGTGGTCCCGAAGCTGTTGCGGTCCGAGTAGACGTCGGGGCGCGACAGTCCGTGGAAGCTCCGCACGGCTCCGCTGACGAAGGTCGCGAATCCCTCGCTCCACGCCAAGCGGGGGTCCTGGTCGTCGTCGCTGCTGAAGTGGGTCCCCCCGGTGTTGCGTGAGCGGCCGTACTCGTCCTCGACGAAGTGTCCGATCTCGTGGAGCAGGTTCGCGTCGTCGTACGCATCGTCGTCGGAGACCGAGACCGTGTTCGAGCCGCCGGAGTAGAAAGAGCCGGTCCGACCGTTGTTCGGGTTCCAACGCAACGTGAGGTCCGCCGACATCGCCGTTCCCCGCGTCGCCTCGATCCAGTCCGCGACGTCGACGCACTGGTCGTACGCGTTGAACACCTGCGAGGACCAGTCGGTGGTGGCCACATCGCCGACGGCGAGGGGCATCACCATCGTGCCGAAGTTCCACGGGGTGCTGGGCCCGTGGGCGAGCACGTCCGCGGCGGTGTCGTGGTACGCGTAGACGGCGTTGCCGTTGAGATCGTCGACGACCTGGATCGTGAGGATCGGCGTCTGGGCCGACGAAGCGAGAACTCGGACGCCGATGTTCCGGGTGGTGCCGTCCACGACGAGGATCGAGAACGCACCGTCTTCATCCGTCGCGCCGCTGGCGAGGACGGCGAACGAGTCGAGGTCATAGACCTGAACGTCGGCCCGTCGAGCCGGGAGATCGGCCTCTCCCGTCCAACCCGTCAGATCATAGGTGCGGTCCGTGTAGCGGAACGAGCCGCTCGCGATCCAGTTGCCCGCCACGATCGACGTCGACGCGAGGACGAGCGCGAGGGTCAGTGCGCGACGCAGGAGGGGGGTGCCGTGGACGGTGATCATCGACGCCTCCCATCATTCGTGACGAGTGGCTCGAGTCCACGGGCCATCGCCTGTTCGGCCGTCATGTACTCGACGACCGACCGACCGTTCGGCTGCGGGAGCCGAACGGCGATCCGGGTCCCGGCGGGTGTCGGCGACTTCGGCCTCGGTGTCGCCTCTCCCAGCCGTGCATCCCGTGCCTCGATCGGCCGGCCGGCATCGTCGTGACCGATCCAACGGACGATCACCTCGTCGTCGGTGGGAGGGATCCAGAGCGTCGCCTTCGACTCCGTGCTCGAGAGCGTCAACGCACGATTGCGGTCGCCCCCCTCGAAGGCGAGTTCGACGGGCTCGACGATCTCGATCGTCCCGGCGGTCGTCATCGAAGAGCGGACGTCGACACGAATCCTCCCGCCCGGCGCGCGAACCAGGACCACCTCCGCGGAAGGCCGTGGCTCGACACAGTCGCGGTGGTCTCCACAGGTGTGACCCTCGGACCTGTCCTTCGAGAGACCGATGGTCCAGATCACTGCGGCGATCCCGATCGAGAGCACGAGTGCCGACGAAGCACCGGCCGACGCACGCACGGCGTGCTGCGGCCGTTCGCCTCGTCGAGGCGGAGCCGAATGGAGCATCGATTCTCTTTTCCTCGGTGGAACAGGCCAACCCGAGCCTGCGTCGGCGAGAGTATCGATCGACTCTCCGGATTCAAGTGGGGCTCGGCGGGCGAGGGAGACGGCGTGGCACGGATGGTAAGGCGGAAAGCCTCGCCCGCCGAGCCCCACCGCCTTGCCGCAGGCGTCGGATCGGGCGTGTTCGCGGACACGAGTTTCTCGCGACGCTGCTGAAGGCGGTGAGCGTGGGTGCCGCGACGCGTCGAGGTGTCGTGCGGTGGGTCGGATGGCAAGGCGGAGCGCCCCGCCGGCCGAGCCCCACCGCCTTGCCGCAGGGATCGACCGACGCCTATCCGCACCCCAACGCATCCGCGGTCGGGTCCTCACCCGCCGAAGGATACGGATCGGGCGGGAGCTCACCCCCGATGAAGAGTCCGGTGAGGCGGAAGATCGCATCCGTGATGGAGATCTCCCCGTCGTCGTTCATGTCGCACGCATCGTCGCACTCCAGCGGGGTGCCGGACAGGAACAGATAACCGAGAAGGAAGACCACGTCGGAGACGTCGGCCTGGTCATCGCGGTTGCAGTCGCTGCGGATGAACTCGACGTCGGCGGTGATCGTGATCGTGCAGCACGCGGAGCCGAGCTCCATCCCGCTCGCCGCGAAGACGCCGACGCAGATCTGGTGAAGACCCGAACCGAGACCGGTCAGCGAGGCGTACTTCGCCGCCCCGGAGAGCGTGAGCCACGGTGCCCCATCGACGCGGACCTCGATGAACTCGTACGCACCGTGGTTCGTCCAAGCGACGGACGCGGCAGCCGTGCCCGGCTCCGCGACGCAGACGAGATCGGACGGCGGTTCGGGGAGTGGCACCGTTCCGGTGCAGCAGTCCTGTCCGACGATGTCCCCGCCGCTCGTGATCGCGGTGACGCAGACGGTGTGCGGTCCGGAGATGAGTGGTTCCGTCACGAAGAAGCCAGCGACGGCGACTGCGGTCCCGATCGTCGCACCGTCGAGCGAGACCTCCATCGTGTCGTAGCCGGCGTGGACCGGCCACTCGACCCGGAGTCGATTCTCCGCTTGGAGCGTGCACTCGATCGCCGGAGAGGGAGGAACGGGGAAGCTCCCGAGGCAGCAGTCTTCGCCGATGATCGCGCCGCCTCCGTCGAAGGTGCGGACGCAGATCGAGTGCGGGCCCGGTCCGAGCTCCGGTGTCGTGAAGGAGTCGGTGCTACCGGGCAACGTGCCGACGACCGTCCCATCGACGCGCACCTGGTATCCGGCGTAGGCGGGCAAGGCATCCCACGACACTTCGATCCGAGTCGTTCCCGGCACGATCGCGCAGACGAGATCGGGCCCCGCGGGAGTGGGGAACGTGCCCTGACAGCAGTCCGAGCCGACCAGTCCACCGGAGTCGTCGAAGGCCTGGAAGCAGACTTGGTGGGGGCCCGATCCCAGCTGCGGCGTGGTGTAGCTCGTCGAGTCTCCCGGCAGGGTGTGCACGGGAGCACCATCGACGATCAGGTCGAACCACTCGTAGACCGGATCGGACGACCAGGTGATCGCGAGGCGCGTCGTGCCGGCGACCGGGGTGCAAGTGATGTCGAGCGGAGGTGGCGCCGGGAAGTCGACGACGCAGCACGCTTCCGCGACGACCGCGCCGTCGTGGATCGCCTGGACGCAGAGGGTGTGGTCCCCGAATCCCAGCGAGGGCGTGAACGACGAGTCGTCGAGTGGAGAGAGCGCGAGGAGCTGTACACCGTCCACGGTGACGCGGAACT
The DNA here is from genome assembly GCA_020425835.1 of Planctomycetota bacterium. Next base: position 22,671 of record JAGQRC010000003.1, read on the forward strand.
CGTCGAAGGTGAACTCCGCGTCGTAGGCGATGAACGCCTTGGTCGTCTCCGGTACCGCTTCGCACTCCGTGATACTCAGGAGCGCTGGACCGCCGGGGTAGGTGACGTAGCAGGTCGTCGGCGGCATGTAGACGAGACCGGGAGTCACGGCGAGGAGGGTCACCGACGCGGGGTACGGCGCGGTCGAGAAAACGTCGGAGCCGGGGAGAAGGGTCGAGGTCGCATCACCGGGCACCGAGAACCCGGAAGAGCCGCCGTCACCGGCGACGATGATCGCGATCGAGTCGTAGGTCGCGGTGTTGTCCCAGCTGATCAGGAGATCCTCGCCGTCGAAGACGGTGCAGGTGAGGTTCGCCGGCCGCAGGTCCTGCAGAGTGCCGGAGCAGGTCGCGGCAGCGAGCTCGCCGCCCGCGGGGCCGACGGCCGCGACGCCGAGCGTGTGCGGAACGCCCAACTCGATGTCGGTGACGGTGTACTGGGTCGCGCTCGGGGGAAGCTGCGCGGCGACCTCGCCGTCGACGAGGATGCGGATCGAGTCGTACGGCGGATGGTTGACCCACGAGAGGGTGATCGAGACGCCGGGTTCGGGGTCGCAATCGAGGCCGGAGACCGGTGCGGTCTGTCCGTGAACCGCAGTGGTCCAAACCCAGGCGGTGAGAAGGAGGATCGAGCGGCGTAGCGCGAGGGTCGGCATGGAGGCTCCCGGGTTCGAGGTGTCTCGCCTGCGCTCATGCAGGCTAGCGTGCTGACACCATCCGGAACGCGGGGATCGCGGGACGCCGACTTCGAAGTTTCGATCGGGATCGAGCGAGGAGGGAGGCGGTGCGGAGCCCCGAGGGAGCGCCGCACCGCCGTGACCGACAGCGGTCGGCTACGGGAGAATCGTCACCCTTCCCCCGGTGGTCGCCGGACTGAAACTCAACCCGAGGGTGTCCGAGAAGACAATGTCGACGGGGAACGGCCCGCCCGGCGGGGGGAGCTCGATCGACGAGCAGAAGTCGATCGGCACCTCACCGGGCACCGCCGTCGGCGAGATCTCGTAGTCGACCGCGATCACCTGGATGCCGATCCCCGGGTCGAGGAACGAGGCTCCGAGGAAGTCGATGATGATCCCGCAGGTCAGGCCATCGACGCCGAGGGTGATCCCCACGAAGTCGGGAGCGAGCGGCTGGAGCGACGAGCCGAGCATGTCTCCGGGCAGCGAGACGATGCCCAGCTGCGCCGGATCGTGACAGAGCCCGAACGACACTCCGGACAGGTCCTGCTCGGAGTTCATCACGACGCCACACTCGACGACGTCGCCGGGATGTCCGGAGGCGCTCGTCGCCAGGAGCTCCGGCCCTCCATACATGGTGATGATTCCGACGTCGGTGATCATCCCATCCTGCGGAACGATGCCGGTGATGCTCGCGACGTAGTCCTGAGCTCCGCCGATCAGCGAAGCATTGATGGTCAGGTTGCCCTGGTCGGACGGGACACCGGGGAGGGAGAAGAACCCGTTCGCGTCGGAGACGGTGGAGAGCGCCGTCGATTGGACCTCCACCGTCACCCCCGGAAGGATGTCGCCGTTGGCCAACCGCGTGTGCCCCATGACCGTCGTCTGCGGGCTCGCCGGGCGAATCAGCATGGATCGCGTCGCCACTCCACCCTCGTTGACGGCGACGATCATGACGTAGCCGACGCCGAGCCCGGAGATCACGCCGTTGTCGTCGATCGATGCGGTGGCGGGGTTGCTGACCTTGTAGCTCGTCCACGCGGTCGTCGGTGTCACGTCGATCGTGCTTCCGTCGGGGAGCGTGCCCGTGACCGTGACCTGGGCCGTCTGTCCGACCTCGATCGTCGGCGAGCTCACGGACATCGCGATGCTCACCGGGAGCGGCGGGGGCGACGTCGTGAAGGTGAAGCTCTCGACTCGGATCGTCGCGCCTTGGACGACCTTGAACGGTTCGCTGTAGGCGTACTCGGTCTGCCCCGCGACCGTCCGGGTCGCGATCGCTCGCGTCCATTCGTCGGCGAGGAAGTCCGGAGCGGTGCCCGGACCGCCGGGGCCGAAATTGTCGGTCGCCTGCACGTTCGGGATGCGGAACGACCCGTTCGGATAGATCGGAGCGGTCTGACCGTTGACGGTGACCGTCCAAGTGTCGTCGAGAGTGCCGCCGCCGGCGCTGACGAGGCCGGGGATCAGCAGGCAGAAGCCGACCCAAACGAGGAGCCGGGAGAGCGAAGCCGGAACGGCGTCGGCTCGGTGCATGGTTTCCTCTGTTCCGTCGAGATGCATGATCGTGTTGTTCTTCGATGAAGGGTTGTCGATCCGGGTCATCCTCGCTCCCGTCCAGCACGAGCCGCCGAGAGCGAGTGGATCAGGTTCTTCAGTTGCGCCTCGTTGATCGGGCCCCGAGCGAAGGGAACCCAGCTCTCCAAGGTCTCGATCGCCTTCTTGCTCCGTGTTCCGGCGAAGGCGGCCAGCAGTGTGCGCTGAGTCTCCTCGTCCGCATCCTGGAACGACCGGGTGAGCGACTCGAAGGCCGGGATCTCCTTCTTCGCGTCGCCCGTGCCGGTGGAGAGCCCCTCGAAAGCGAGCGCGCTCCGCGCGGCGGCGGCCACGGTTGCGGATTCCGCGGACTTCAACCCGCGCTCGACCACGCTCCAGCCCGCGGGATCCTTGGCGCGTGCCAAGACCTCCGCGGAGCGGAGCGCCACCGGCGCGCTTCGATCCTCGAGCAACTCGTGGGCGACCTTCTTCCAGCGAGGTAACGGGTCACCCAGCGCCGCGAGGGTCTCCACCACTTCGATCTGGAGGATCGATGGTTTCGACGTGAGCTGCTTCTCGAGCGCGGGGATCGCGGACTTCGCGCGCTTCTCGCGCAGGAGGTAGACCGCGCCGACCCGAACGCCGAGCTGTTCGTGGTCGAGAGCGGCGATCACCGCGTCGAGCGACTCGATGTCGATGCCCGCCGCGGTCAACGGAGCGACGCGTCGCGCGCGAACCAGCTCTTCCTGACCCTTCGCGTCCGCACCGTCGGCGAAACCGGGAGCGGTCCAGCCGATGATCGCGAGGCCGAGGATCAGGAGGGTCCATTCGATGTTCATGCGTCCTCCCCTCACGGTGTCGCCGTCGCGGTGCCCGACGGTGCCGAGTCCCCACCCGGGGCGGCGCCATTCGCGATCACGCGGAAGGTGTAGGCCGTGCCCGTCGTCAGGCCGGTCGCGGTGAACGAGGTCGCACCCGGGCCGACGGCGCCCGCCGTGGCGAAGCCGGCTCCGGAGCTCTGCTGGACGGTGAAGCCGGTCTCGTTGCAGGAGGTGTCGCTCCAGGTCACGGTGACCGAGGTCGCGGATGCCGGAGCCGCACCGACACCGGTCGGAACGGTCGGCGCAACGGTCGGCGAGATCGCGGCGAGGAGCGCCGTGTACATCGGGTTGCTCACGCCGTGGCACGCCACCTCACTGCCGCCGATCTCCGCGGTGTCCGCGGTCTGGTGGAACATCGTGATCGACGTATTCCACGCTGCCATTCGGCTCGCGATCACCGCCGCCGCGCTCTGCGTCGCCGGGTTGGTGCAGTCGTAGGCGATCATCTCCGCTTCGACCGCGTTCTCGAAGTTGACCATCTCGGTCGACCAGAACGGCGCGTTGTAGAAGCGCGTCACGTGACAGTTCTCGTGAGCGAGGGTGATCGACTGACTCCAGTACATCGTTCGCGGCGGACCGGAGGGCACACCGGCTCCCGGCGGGGTGAGGTCCGCGATGATGTTGCACAGCGACGCCGACGTCACGGAAGGATCGCCGGGGCCCGAGATGTCGGTGCGGCCCAGCGAGTGGACCCCCAACAAGTAGGTATGGGTGATCGAGTCGACGCGGAAGCGCCAGTTGGTGCCGTCGAGGTAGGCCGTCACCATGTAGGTCGGCGCGGTGACCCCTTGCTGCCCGATCGTGACCACGGTCAACCCGAATGCGGTGGCGGGCACCACCGGGGAACCGCCACTGACCCAGCTCAGCATCGCAGCCGGGTTGGCCGCCGGCAGCGGATCCGCGTCGACGACGTGGATGTCGACCTCTTCCGTGTTGTCGCAGACGGCGGTGATGTGGGTGTTCGCCGCGGTCGCTCGCGACACCTTGCGCTCGAGGTTGTTCGATCCCGCCGTCCCGCCCGTCCAGGTGATCAGGTCGGCCGGGACCGGATTGCACATCGGATTGATCGTCGCGGTGATGATGACGTCGGCGGGCGGCGGATCGTTCGTCGTGACGTAGCAGTCCATCGAGCCGGGCACCAACGTCGCGTTGGCCACCGTCAATCCGGTCAGCTCGACGGCCGTCGACTGCGCCGGTCCCACCATCAGGTCGGCAGGGGGACACTCCCGGGCCGCCTTCACCGTCCACGTGCAGGTGTACACGCCGGGTGTCGCCGGGGTGTAGGGGACGGTCATCCCCATCCCGGACGCGACCGCGGAGCCGTCTCGTTGGATCTCCCACTCGTAGGTCGGGGTGACCGCCGCGATCATCATCGTCGTGGGCGGTTGGCCCTCGCACTCCTCGGTCTTCTCGCCGCCGGAGTCGGTCACCGCGGGAGCGGTGAAGGTGACCTGCTGACCGACACAGACGCACTCCTTGCTCACGGTGGCCGAGCCGGACGCGGTCAACATGCCGGGATCGGAGCACACCGTGTTGCAGTTCTCGCAGTCACCGGTGACCGAGTACGGCGGGCAGTTGCATCCCCAGCCCGCCTTGGTGAGACCGGCGCCGGGATCGCTGACGATGTTGAGGCCGTCGGACGTGACGTGTGCCGACGACACGATCTCGAACCGGAAGTTGTCGTGGTTGTAGGTCAGGAAGTACGCGATCGATCCCGGAGCGAGTCCCGACATGTTCGGGTAGGTGATCGGGAGCGGCGGGGAGAAGAGCGTTCCGGACGGCTGGAGCGTCCAGGCGAACGGTGGCGCCGCGCCGTCGGGAATCGGCATCGGGATGTCGTCGTGATGGACTTGGTTCAGCGCGAGGGTCACCGGATTCGTCGGGCTCGCGACCTCGCCGCTCGGAAGCGTGACGGTGGTGCCGGCTGGGATCT
>JAGQRC010000397.1 GCA_020425835.1 Planctomycetota bacterium
ACAGGTCACTCCCTCCATCAAGGCCAGACAGCGCGTCATGGTCACGAAGCCGGGCACGATGGCGATCCGGTACTCCCGCGCGATGCTCATGACCGTGGCGAAGAGCGCTGGGACGTCGGTCTCGGAGAGTGAGAGGCCGAAGTACGGATCGAGTCGGGAGGCGAGATCCTGCGAGAAGTGGAAGAAGTGGAACTCTCCACCGTGCGGCCGTCCGATCCGCAGCACCTCGCGGGCGACGCCGTTGAAGTCGCGCTCGATCAGCACTCGCATCAGCTTCACCAACCGATGACGCAGCTCCTCGCCGAAGACGCCCATGGAGCCGAAGTCGATGAAGCCGACCCGACCATCGTGGAGCAGCATGATGTTCGACGCGTGGGGATCGGCGTGGAAGTAGCCGTCCCGGAAGACCATCTCGAAGAGGATCCGAGAGCACTCGCGGGCGACCCGTCGCCGCTCCTCCGCGGGCAGCGACGCCGAATCGAGTCGCCGAAGCGCGGTCCCGAGGAGACGCTCCTGGGTCAGGACGCGCTTGGTCGACAACGCCGGATAGGTCTGGGGCACGACCAGAACGGGGTCACCGTCGAAGTTCTGTCGGACTCGTTCGATCGCGTGACGCTCGAAGTTGAAGTCGACCTCGCGCTCGACGGTGCGCGCGACCTCGGCGACGATGCCCTCGGGGTCGAACTCTCCGAGACCGCCGATCTGGGCGAGCGCCTCGGCGACCAGCCCGAGGATCTCGAGGTCGCTCTCGATGACCTTCTGGAGGCCGGGCTTCTGAACCTTGAGGATCACCGCGTCACCCGAACGCGTCGTCGCACAGTGCACCTGGGCGAGCGAGGCGGACGCGAGTGGCTTCTCGGAGACCTCGAGGAACACCTCTTCGATCGGCGCTCCGAGCTCTTCCTCGATCACCCCTCGGATCTTGTCGAAGGGAACCGGCTCGACGCGATCTTCGAGCTGAGCGAACTCGTCGACGTACGCCTGCGGGAAGAGGTCCGGACGATTGGCGATCAGCTGACCGAGCTTGATGAAGATCGGACCGAGCTCCTGAAACGCCAGCCGCATCCGCGTCGCCTGGCTCGGCGCCGGCTTCTGGTTCAGCCCGGGGATCCAGCTGAACACGCGCAGTCGAAACGGCGCTCCGAGGTAGCTGGCGACCTGGTGCAGCCCGTGGCGCATCAGGATCCAGCTGATGTCCTTGAGGCGGGGGATGTTCCGAATGGTCCGGATCGACCGGAGGACGGGTGTCGAGGTCCGAGTCATGCTGTTCCACCCCCGCCGACCGTCCACCCGGCCAAGCGGCAACCGGCCGACCGCCACGCCGTCGACCGTCCGCCATATCGTCGAGTGTCGACAGGTCGATGGTCCGCCGGACGGATCAACCGCGCTCGTTCTCCAACGCTTCGACGCGGGCGGCGAGCGCATCGAACTCATCGCGCGTGACCATCTGGAGCCGTTGAAGGACCTTCTGCATCTCCGCGGTCACCCGATCCGCGACCGAGTCCTTCTCCTCCTCGCCCTTCTTGACCCACTCGGAGATGACCTGCTCTCCCTGCTCCCGGGTCAACTCGCCCTTGTCGATCAAGGTCGACACGAGGTCCTTGAGCTTCTCCTGGCCGTAGGAGATCGCGCCGAGCCCGGCGAGTAGTGCGCTGCGTAGTGGATCCACTGGAACTCCTTCGAGGAGGCTGCAGAGCCGGCACCGGGCGAGATACCCCGGGGCCCGAGAGCCTCCCACGGTGACGAGAATTGCCAGCGGTGTCCGCGATGGCGGCTCCACGCTGGCCGAGGGTGGCCGACCCGACTTCAGAGCCGCGCCGCTCCGTCGATCGACATCGTCGCGAGTGTAACGGGGTTGGGATCGGATGCCCATCGACCTGAGGCGGAGGTTCCGATTCTCACCGGGAGCCGGCAAGTCTGCCCGGGCCCGTTGTCCGCCGCCGTCGGAGCGAGGGGGCCGCGCGGTCGTGAGCGCGCTGCGGACGGCGGGGTCCGACTCTTGCCATGTTCCCGGCGACGATCGGTGAACCGAGGGTCCTCCACCCCTCGGCCTCCTCGCTCCTCTACGACACCCCTTCCCCCTTTTCCCCCGGGGGCCCGGCAACGGGCTCCCTATTTTTTTGCCCGGACACCGGCTCCGGTCGGCCACCGTACATCGGGCGCGTTCAACCGGGTTGTCGGAGTGCGGCCTGTGCGGCAGCGAGACGAGCCACCGGAACTCGGAACGGTGAGCAGCTCACGTAGTCGAGGCCGTACCGATGGCACAGCGCGATGCTCTGCGGGTCTCCGCCGTGTTCGCCGCAAACACCGATCGGGAGATCGGGCCGGACCCTGCGCCCGCGGTCGACGGCGGTCTGGATCAGGAATCCGACCCCCTCGTCGTCGATGACCTGGAACGGATTGGCCGGCAGCACTCCGCGGCGGATGTACTCGAGGAGGAAGCGCGCCTCGGCATCATCCCGCGAGTATCCGAACGTCATTTGGGTGAGATCGTTCGTGCCGAAGGAGAAGAACTCCGCGACCTCCGCGATCCGATCCGCCGTGATCGCCGCTCGGGGGATCTCGATCATCGTCCCGAACTTGTAGTCGACCTCGCGACCGAACGCGGTCATCACCTCGCACGCCACCGCCTCGAGCTCCGGCTTGATCGCGCGCAGCTCGTTGACGTGGCTGGTCAACGGGATCATCACCTCGGGCCGAACCCGCAACCCATCCGCGCTCGCCCGGCACGCCGCCTCGAAGATCGCCCGGACCTGCATCTTGACGATGCCCGGTCGCACGATGCTCAATCGCACGCCTCGCAGTCCCATCATGGGATTGCTCTCGTGCAGGCTCTCGATGCGGGTGAGCAGGTGCTGCGCCTCCGCCGACGCCTCGGCCTGACCGTGCGCGCGCATCTCGACCACGCGCTCGAGCACTTCACGCTCATCCGGCAGGAACTCGTGGAGCGGCGGGTCGAGCAGACGAATGATCACGGGGTAACCGTCCATCGCCCGGAAGATCCCCTCGAAGTCCTCCCGCTGGAGCGGCAGCAACTCCGTCAGCGCCCGGTCCCGCTCCTCGTCGGACTCGGCGAGGATCATGCGGCGCACGATCGGGAGACGATTCTCCCCGAAGAACATGTGCTCGGTCCGGCACAAGCCGATGCCCACCGCGCCGAAGGCCCGCGCGCGCGACGCCTCGCGGGGCTCATCCGCGTTGGCCCAGACCTCGAGACGTCGCGCCTCGTCGGCCCATGCGAGCAGTGTTCGGAGCTCGCTCTGCTCGTCGAGGTTCGGGACCACGGTCGGGATCCGCCCGAGGTAGACCTGCCCGGTCGTCCCGTCCAGCGAGAGCCATTCCCCCTCTCGCACCACGTGGTCCCCGACCGACACGGTTCGCGAGTCGACATCGATGGTGAGCGCGCGCGCCCCGACCACGCACGGCACTCCGAACTGCCGAGCGACGACCGCAGCGTGGCTCGTGGCGCCCCCCTCCGTCGTGAGGAGTCCCTTCGCCGCGAGCATCCCGTGAACGTCGTCCGGCCGCGTGAAGGGACGAACGAGGATCACACTCTCCCCGTCCCGGCCGCGCGCCTCGGCCGTGTCCGCATCGAAGATGGCGATGCCCACCGCTGCCCCGGGCGACGCGTTGACGCCCTCCGCGAGCCTGTGGTGGTCCGAGCCGCGCTGCGCTTCGACATCGAAACGGGGATGGAGTAGCGCGTCGACATCCTCGGGACGTACCCGAAGGAGCGCCTCACTCCGAGGGATCCGCCCCTCGTTCACCAGGTCCACCGCGATGCGGATCGCCGCCTGCGATGTGCGTTTGCCGTTGCGCGTCTGCAGGATCCAGAGCTCCCCGCGCTCGATGGTGAACTCGATGTCCTGCATGTCGCCGTAGTGCCGCTCCAGCGTCCGAGCGATGTCGCGCAGTCGGACGTAGTGCTCCGGCAATTCCGACTCGAGATCCGTGATCGGCTTCGGAGTGCGGATCCCGGCCACGACGTCCTCGCCCTGGGCGTTGAGGAGATAGTCCCCGAACAGCTCGTTCTCGCCGGTCATGGGATTCCGCGTGAACAGCACACCGGTCCCCGAGTCCCAGCCGCGGTTGCCGAACACCATGGTCATGATGTTGACCGCGGTTCCGAGGTCGTGGGGAATCCCGGTGGCAGTGCGGTAGTCGACCGCACGCTTGCCGTGCCAACTGTCGAACACCGCCTCGCTCGCGCGTCGCAACTGCTCCCGCGGATCCTGCGGGAAGACTTCGCCGTGATCCCGGACGATCGCCTGGAAACGAAGGGTGAGATCGCGCCAGTCATCACCCGTGAGCTCCGTGTCGGTGCTCGCTCCGCGCCGACGCCGAAGGTCCTGCAGCGCGTCCTCGAACGCCTCGTCCGGAAGTCCGAGCACGACCGATCCGAACATCTGCACGAGACGACGATAGGAGTCCCAGACGAAGCGAGGATCACCACTCGTTCGTATCGCTCCCTCGCAGGTGTCGTCGTTGAGCCCGAGGTTCAGGACGGTGTCCATCATCCCAGGCATCGACAGCTGCGCGCCGGAGC
>JAGQRC010000398.1 GCA_020425835.1 Planctomycetota bacterium
CTCGTCGCTTCTCTCCAACACCGGAGGCACCCTGTGTTTCGGCTCTTCGCCATCGCTTGCCTTCTCGCCTTCACGTCGGCCTCGAACGCCCAAGAGCTCCAGCAGAAGATCGAGTTCGCGAAGAGCCGGGTGTATCCCGCACTCGTCAACATCTCGGTCGTCTCGCGCGACTTCTCGGGCGGCCGCACGCGTCGCTTCCCGGCCGCCGGCAGCGGCACGATCATCAGCCCGGCCGGGCACGCTATCACCAACTTCCACGTGGTCGAGAACGCGCAGAGGGTCACGTGCACGCTGCCGACCGGGGAGTCGATCCGCGCCGACATCATCGCGAGCGATCCGGCGATCGACCTCGCCGTGCTCCAGCTCCGGATGGGTGAGCGCGAGAGCCAGAACACACCGCTCCCGTTCGCGACCCTCGGGGACTCCTCGACGCTCGAGGTCGGAGACTATGTGCTGGCGGTCGGAAACCCGCTGGGTCTCTCCTCGTCGATGACGCTCGGGATCGCCTCCAACACTGCCCGCGTGTTCACGGACTTCCTCGGCAACGAGGTCGAGGATCTCGACATCGGCGAGCACGCAACCGGGATGTTCACGCGCTGGATCCAACACGACGCGCTGATCCTCCCCGGCAACTCGGGCGGGCCGCTCGTCGATCTGCGGGGCGAGATCGTCGGCATGAACACGCGCGGCGGTTCCGGCGTCGCGTTCGCCACTCCGGCGAACCTGCTCAAGAAATCCATCAATCGCATCCTCAGCTTCGGCGAAGTACGACGCGGCTGGCTCGGCACGGACGTCAAGCCGGTCAAGAAGCTCGGTCGGGAGACGGGCGCCCTGGTCACCGCCGTCGTCCCGGAATCTCCGGCGGCGATCGGAGGGATCCGACCCGGCGACGTGATCCTGAAGCTCGACGACCACGTCGTACGCTGTCGCTTCCTCGAAGAGCTTCCGCTCTTCCACGAGCAGGTCGCCGATCGGGAGCCGGGCGCGGAACTGCACGTGACCTACGAGCGCGAGGGCGCGACGCACGAGACCACTGTCCGACTCGCGGAGTGGGAGCCGAGCACGGAGGACATCGTCGAGGTGCGCGCGCTCGGTGGGACCGTGACCCGACTGACGCGACGGCGAGCCCTCCGCATGCAGCTTCCCGACGTTCGAGGTCTGGTCGTCACCGGCGTGCGTCCCGGGCACCCGCTGGATCGAGCGAAACCGCGGGTCGAGACCGACGACGTGATCGTCGCGCTCGATGGAGTGCCGACCCTCGACCCGAACCAGTTCGCCACGAGCATCGAATCGGGCGAAGGCGACCGCGAGCTGACGCTGCGACTCCGCCGTGGACGCGAAGACCTGATCGCGGTGGTCGAGATCGAGGCGGATCAGGAGCGCGATCGCCCCCGAGTGCTGACGTCCGCCTGGATCGGGATCCGGACCCAGGTGCTGACGCCAGCGGTCGCGCAAGCGGTCGGTCAGCCCGACCGACGCGGCTATCGGATCACCGACGTCCTCCCCGGCACTCGCGCGTCCGAGGCGGGACTCGCGCCCGGGGATCTCCTGGTCGCCATGGACGGGGATGCGCTGAACGCCTATCGCGATCAGGATGCGCGCGATCTCGAGCGACTGCTCGAGAACGAGTACTCGCCGGGCGAGATGGTCGAGCTGACGCTCCTGCGCGAAGGCGAGAGCCGATCGGTCCGACTCGAACTCGAGCCGAGCCCGAAGGCGGTCAGTGAAGCGGCAACGGGACGCAACGAGTTCTTCGAGCTCACGGTGCGCGAGCTCCTCCCCCGCGATCGCATGGACCGGAACTGGCCCGAGTCCCAAACCGGCGTCGTGGTGACCGAGTGCACCAACGGCGGCTGGGCCGCCATGGCCGGCATCCGTCCCAACGACCTGTTGGTGTCGGCCAACGGGCGCGCCCTCGACAACGTTGCCGCTTTCGAGCAATGCCTGTCGGCGTTCGAGTCCGAGCGCCCCCAGAGCATCAGCGTCTACCTCCGGCGCGGCACGTCGACGACCTTCGCCATCGTCCAACCCGAGTGGAAGAAACCCTGACCCGGAGCTCCGGATCACGGAGCTCACCGAAGAACGCCTCGACGGACCTCCCCGCGATGCGGAAACCCCGGACCCTCATTGGAGAATCATGATCACGACGGCCATTCTCTCCCTCATCCTCGGCTCGGTCGCTCAGGCACCCGCGGCGGCGCCGGCAGCGAACGGCTACGCCTCGATCGTCGAGCGTGTCGCCCCGAGCATCGTCACCGTCAATTTCGTCATTCGCATGGACATCAGCATGATGGGCCAGTCGCAGAGCGAGGAGATTCGCTCGGCGGTCGCCGGAGTCGCGGTCGCCAACGACATGGTGGCGGTCTCCTTGACCGCGCTCGATCCCGCCGGAAGCTCGCCGTTCGCCGACCAGATGGACATCAAGGCGACGCCGGTCAGCTTGCGCGTCGTGTTCGGCAACTCGGACAAGGACCTCGAGGCGGAGCTCGCCGCGAAGGACCCGAAGCTCGGGCTCGCCTTCCTGAAGGTGAAGGAGCTCGGGGAGACCAAGGTGCAGCCGCTCACGACCGAGGACGCTCCGTCGGCAGGTCTCGGTGACGAGTTCATCGTCGTGAACCGTCTCTCCAAGAACTTCGACTACGCGCCGCACTTCCAACGCGGGCTGATCACCGGGACCATCGAGAAGCCCCGTCGCGCCTACATCATCCAGGGCGGGAGCACGCTCGGCCTTCCGGCTTTCGACAGCGCGGGCCGGTTGATCGGCATCCTCTCTTCGGTCGATGCCGGCGACGACTCGGACCAAGGGATCGGAGCGATGCTGCTCGGCGACGACTTCGGTCCTCGCGCGTTCATCCTTCCCGCCAAGGTCTTCCGAAAGTCGATCGAGCGCGCGCGCGCGGGAGAGACGGCGCCGGAGGAGACCGAAGGCGACAAGTGACGCGTCGCGCGGGGCCGGCTTCCCGGATGGGGGCCGGCCACCGGCGTCGGCGCGCACGCTCGCGTCGAGTTCGACCACCCCGCCCCTTCGGGGCACCCCTCCGCAAAGCGAGTCGGGAGTTCCCCATAGGCGACCCTTCGGGGCAGCGATAGAGTGAGAGGATCCAAGAATCGGGGTTGCTCTCCCCGTTCCCCTGAACGCGAATCGGCTCCGCCATGGACCCCGTCACCAGCGAACAACGCAGAGAGCGAGTGGCCGAGCTCGAGGCTCGGCTGGCGGCGGAGTCGGACCCGAATGTCCGCGTCGACCTCTTGAACGATCTGTCGTCGATCCTCGCCCCCGCCAACGCGCCGCGTGCGATCGAACTCGCCGAGGAGGCGCTCGCCCTCGCGCGAGAACTCGGCCGACCTCCGGCCGAGGGGGCGGCGCTCCTGAGCCTCGCCCAAGCGCACTGGACCGCTGGTTCTCTCGAGACGGCGCTCGAGCACGCGAAGTGGGCGCGAGACCACTGCGAGAAGCTCGGCGATGGCGCAGGCGCGGCCCGTGCCCTACTGATCGACGCGTCGGCCTACCTCCAACAGGGCCGGCTCACGGAGGCGCACGAGACCACGCTCGAGGCGCTGCGGCGCTCGACCGCCAACGGCGACCTGCAGGGAATGGCGATCGCCCACAATCTCCTCGGCGTGGTGCACTGGCGCCAGAACGCCGGCGACAAGGCGCTCGAACACCGGCTGAAGTCGGCGGAGATCCACGAGAGCATCGGCGACCACTACCGACTCGCGATGGCGTACATCAACATCGGGAACGTCTACGTGCATCGCGCCGAGTACGAGCCGGCGCTCGACTACTACGCGCGATCGATCGAGATCCTGGAGCGCGCGGAACCCATCGGTCATCACCTGGCGACCGCGTACCAGAACGTCGCCGATGTCCAGCGCCTGCGCGGCAACTGGGACGAGTCCCGGCGTCACTTCGAGAAGGCGCTGGCGATGAAGGAAAGGGTCGGGAATCGAGTCGGCACGATCCCCGCTCGCATCGCGTTCTCGAAACTCTCCTTCGCGATCGAGGACTACGACGAGGCGGCGGAGCTGCTCGAGCAGGCGCGAGCGACGGCGATCGAGCTCGGGGCGCGGGACTACGAGCGCAAGGCGTGCGACTGTCTCGCCGAGGTGCACGAGGTCCGGGGAGACCTCGCCGCCGCGTTGAAGATGCAGCGCCGCACGAACGCGCTCCAGCAGGAGACGTTCGACCAACGGCTGGCCGAAGCCTCGGCCGAGATGCGCGCCAAGTACGACGCCGAGCGGAAGGAACGCGAGGCGGAGATCTACCAGTTGAAGTACGTGGAGCTCCAGGAGGAGGTCGAGCGCCGCGAGATCGCCGAGCGCGCTCTGGTGCGGGCGCAGAAGCTCGAGAGTCTCGGGGTGATGGCCGGCGGTGTCGCGCACGACTTCAACAACATGTTGTTGTGCGTGCTCGGTTACGCGGACATGGCGCGCGAGGAGCTGGCCGAGGAACACCCCGCATGGCACTGGCTGAGGCTCGCCGAGGCGGCGGGCGAGCGCGCGGCCGAGCTGTCCCAGCAGAGGCTCGCCTACGCCGGACG
>JAGQRC010000399.1 GCA_020425835.1 Planctomycetota bacterium
GGGTCACTCGCCGTGTCGGTCGGGACGGGGGTTGTGGCGAGCGTCGCCAATCTCCTCATCCTCGGCGGGGTCATCGCGTCGGGGGAGAGCGCGCCGTCCCGGGGGGTCCAGCTGCTCTGGGCGGCGGGGTTCCTCGTGACGGGCGGTCTCGTCGCCGGGCTCGGGGGCGTCCTCGGGGGCGGAGGCGAGCCGGGACCGAATCGGACCGCTGGCGCATGGGTCTCGCCCTTCGCTTGGACGGCCGCGGTCGCCACGTTCCTCCTCCTGGTGATCGGAGGGGTCGTGACCAGCGAGGAGGCGGGGCTGGCGGTGCCCGACTGGCCCAACTCCTTCGGGTCCAACATGTTCCTCTATCCGATCTCGCGGATGATCGCCCAGAACGACGTCTACTTCGAGCACACCCACCGTCTGTTCGGGTCCCTGGTCGGGTTGGTCGTCCTCACGTTCACCGTGTTCAGCTGGGCTTCTTCCGGTCGACGATGGTTCTCGATGGCCGTCACCCTCGCCCTGTTGATGGTCGTGTTCCAGGGCGTTCTGGGAGGGATGCGCGTCGAGCAGGCAGACCTCTGGCAAGGTGAGGTCTCGGGCTGGAAGCGATCGATGAAGGACGCGTTCGACGCGCTCGGGCTCGACGCGACACGCCTCCGGGTGTTCCACGGCGTGTTCGGTCAGGTCTTCTTCGCCTGGCTCCTCGCGATCGCCGCATTCGCCTCGTCGACGTGGCGCGACCGGCCTCTCCACCACCGACTCGGCGCCGTCGACCGGTGGATGACCGCGGGATTCGTCATCTGTCTCCTCATTCAATTGGTCCTCGGGGCGCTCACCCGACACGTCTCACGCGAGTCGTTCATCTTCGCCCACCTCGGGTTCGCCTTCGCGGTCGCCGGGTACGGGCTCTTCGTGGCGTTGCGACGACTGGTCACCGCGCGAGACGTCGACGCGTTGCGTCGACTCGCCGCGATTCTCGGATTCGCGATGCTCGGTCAGATCGCGCTGGGGTTCGGCGCCTACGCGCTGACGTCGGGTGAGGAGACGACGATGGCGACCCTCGTCGCGACCTCGCATCAGGGTTGCGGCGCAATCATCCTCGGATTGGCCGCGTTCGACGCGAGTCTCGTCTTCCGATTGACCGCAGCCCGGAACTCTCCGTCGAAGGCGCTGTCGACCGCAATCCCGGACTGAAATGGAACCGAAATCGTTCCATTTGAATGCGCCGAACGATGGTGGTGACTGCGTGCGGAAAGGTCGGGAAATCCAGCCTGTACCGGTGGACAAAAGTCGGTCGTTTGCTACTCTCCGCCCCGAACAGCGAGCAGGGTTCTCTCTTGCGCATCTCGTCCCGTTGCGCTAGCGACGTTCATGGCGTTCGACTCCTTCGAGTCGACGCGCCGATCGGAAGTCGAAGGCATCGGAGATGGCTGTTCTCGAGGGGTGAGTTCCGGTTTCTGTTCTTCGACTCGTCGCTTCGTTTCGAGAGGGCGCGGCTCTTCCGCCGCGCTGTCGCCCGCCCGCCCGCACGATCCGATGACGATCCTGTTGTGCTCGTGCTCCCACTCGAGGTGTGGTCGGGAGGACGGTGTGGATCGGTTCCGGTTCGAGCGGTCGTCGTCCGTTCGAGTGTGTCCGGCGAGGCGCTGTGCCCGGGAGCAGCTGTGCCCTGGGAGAGAACGGTGCCCTGGGAGAGAACCGTCTGGGAGTAAGCCGTGAGCGAATCGGCCGGGCGCGGTCGTTCGCTTCGGAACCGAGGAGCCCGAAACGTGGCAGATCGCGAAGGGGTGACCGGCGACGGCTCGGTCTTGAGTGGTGGCGGTCCCGGTGACGTCTCCAACGGTCACATTTTTCCGCCCTGGTTCGACAACTTCGTCAAGCTCTCCGGAGCGATGACGGGCGTACTCGGGATCTACGTCGTCGTCCTGATCTACTTCGGCTGGTCGCCGAAGGCGTTGGACGCCGGCTACATGCCGGAGCAGCCTGTGCCGTACAGCCACGCGCTGCACGCCGGAGAACTCGGACTCGACTGTCGCTACTGCCACACCGGCGTCGAATCGTCGGCCCACGCGTCGATTCCTCCGACGGCGACGTGCATGAACTGTCACAACATGGTGGGCACGACCAGCATCCTGCTCGAGCCAGTGCGCACGAGCTATCAGACCGGACTGCCGGTCGATTGGGTCCGCGTCCACTCCCTGCCCGACTACGCCTACTTCAACCACAGCGCTCACGTCCGTCGCGGCGTGGGTTGCGTCGAGTGCCACGGCCGCATCGATCAGATGGAAGAGGTGTACCAGGTGGCGCCGCTCAGCATGGGCTGGTGCCTCGAGTGTCACCGCAACCCGGCGCCGCGCCTTCGACCGCTCGACAAGATCACCGACATGTACTACCAGCTCGACTCGAGCGACGCGGCGCGGCTCGCCATGCTGAAGCGCAACGAGTTGGTGACCAGCGAAGCGACGGAGCCGGTCGATCTCGCCGAAGCGATCGATCGAGGTTGGGCCACGCCGCGGTGGCAGGGCATGACGAGTTGTTCGACGTGTCACCGGTGATGAACCCACGGCGATGACCAACACGGGGAAGAAAAGCATGGTGGGGAACAGCATGACGGGGAGCAGGGGTCGCGAGCTCTGGCGCAGCCTGGACCAGATCGCGGATACCGAGGAGTTTCGTCAGTTCGTCGAGCGCGAGTTCCCGAATCACGCGCCGGAGCTGCTCCATCAGAAGTCACGCCGCCACTTCCTGAAGGTCATGGGCGCGTCCGTCGCCATGGCCGGCGCGGCGACCCTCCCGGGTTGTGTGCGATGGCCGGTGGAGAAGATCCACTCGTTCACGTACCGTCCCCAAGGACGCACTCCCGGAGTGCCCGTCGAGTACGCGACCGCGTTCGAGCTCGACGGGGTGGCTCGCGGCGTCGTCGCCAAGAGCTTCGACGGCCGACCCATCAAAGTCGACGGCAACCCGCAGCACCCCACCAGCCTCGGCGCGGCGGACTCGTTGACCCAGGGCAGCGTGCTCGGACTCTACGACCCGGCGCGTAGCCACGCTGTGATGTCCGGCGGATCCGAGAAGAGCTGGGCCGACTTCGACGCGCTGCTCCAGACGATCCGAGGCACCGGCGGGCGCGGTGTCCACATCCTGTGCGAGGCATCGTCATCGGCAACGCTCGCGCATTTGCGTTCACGCCTCTCGACGGCTCTCGCTCAGTTCACGGATGCCCAGTGGCACGCCTACTCACCGATCTCTCGAGACACCGAGCGGCTCGGTCTCTATCGAGCGTTCGGTCGGGCCGTGCGACCGGTGCACCGTCTCGACCGTGCGGATGTCGTCGTCAGTTTCGATGACGACTTCCTCCTCACGCACCCGAACGCGGTTCGCTACACGCGGGACTTCGCGAAGCGACGCCGTCCCGAGAACGGCCGACTCAGTCGGCTGTTCGTCGCCGAGGGACGCCACTCGCTCACCGGCAGCAATGCCGACCATCGCCTGGCGATCCGACCGAGCGACGTGCCCCGGCTCATCGCGCGCGTGGCGGCTCGACTCGCAGCCAAGGGCGTTTCGTTGAGCCTGCCGGGCGCCGCCTCGACGTTGGCGCAGCAGAATCTGTCCACTCCGGAGCTCGACCGCACTCGTCTGGACGGCTTCGTCGAGGAGATCGTGACCGATCTGCTCGCGGCGCGCGGGCGCTCGTTGTTGCTGGCCGGTGCGGACCAGCCCGCCGGCGCGCACGCGCTCGTGGCCGCCGTCAACCAGGCGCTCGACAATGTCGGCAAGACCGTTTCGTACGTCTCCGACCCCGAGGGTGCCCGCATCCCGTTCGTGGATGCGCTGTCGAATCTCCGTTCGGAGCTCGAGTCGGGACGCGTCGAGTACCTGGTCATTCTCGGCGGGAATCCCGTCTACGACGCGCCCGTCGACCTCGGTTTCGCCCAATCGATCGCGAAGGCGACCAAGGCCTCGATCCACTTGAGCCTCTACCGGGACGAGACCTCGGAAGCGGCGACCTGGCACGTCCCGATGGCCCACTACTTGGAGTCGTGGGGTGACGCGCGCGCGTGGGACGGCACGCACTCCATTGTCCAGCCGCTGCTGCAGCCGCTGTACGGGGGCCGCAGTGCGATCGAAGTGATCGCCGCCCTCGCGGGAGAGACGCGATCCGCACACGACCTTTCGCGCGAGGTGATCGCGGCGGCACACCGCGTCGGCGCTTCCGACGTCGAGACGTTCTGGAAGCAATCCCTGCACGACGGGTTCGTCGCCAACAGCGCCGCCGCCCTCGAGTCCCTCCAGGTCGGAAGCAACTGGCACGACACGCTCGACCCGGTCGTCAGTCGCGCGGTCGGCGAGTACGACCTCGTCTTCGCGCCCGATCCGTGCCTCCACGATGGCCGGTTCGCCAACAACGGTTGGCTCCAAGAGCAGCCGGATCCCATGACGAAGATCACGTGGGACAACGCGGCGATCATCTCACCGGCCGACGCGAAGAAGATCGGCATTCCGACCGAGAACCCGATGGGCGACAAGAA
>JAGQRC010000400.1 GCA_020425835.1 Planctomycetota bacterium
CGAGACCTTCGCGGTCTGGCTCACGCCACGGAGTTCGTGGCGGACTCGGTACGCGGACTGGCCGGCTCTGCGAAAGCTCGACTACGTCGACGAGCTGATGGCGGAGCTCGCCGGCCAGCGGCCGCCGGTCGCGACGCGCGCGCGTCCCGACCGAGCCGGGACCATTGACAAGACGTTGCGGGAGTACTACCGGGAGCGACAGGAGCGGCAAGGGGTGGGCTTCTCCGACCTCTACGATCGCGACCTCCGCCGCTTGTTCGCCACACCGGAGGAGTTCGCGGCGGGCGGCGATCCGCCGGGCGAGCCCGCCTCGACCTTCCTCCGTCGCAACCGGAAGCAGATTCGGGAGTTGATCTCGCGCTGGACGGGCGAGTACCAGTACACCCTCGACGAAGTCCTTCGCGAGATGATGGGGCGATGCCGGGAGTTGAAGCTCCGTGCGGTCGGCGACTCCCGTGATCTGCTCCTCGACTTCAGTATCATGCTCGCCGTCCACACCGCCCATCACGTCTTCCTTCGTCGGGAATGGCGAACCGTATGACCCGTCGGCTGCGCACCCTCGTCCTGATGCACGACGAGTTGGTGCCGCCGGACTCCCTCGACGGTCTCGGTCCGAAGGAGTTCATCTGGTTCAAGGCGACGCACGACGTGCTGGTCGGTCTCCGAACTCTCGGTCACGACGTGATCCCGCTCGGGCTCGGCGACGAGATCGCCGACCTCCGGCGCGCCGTCGAGAGCAGTCGTCCCCACATCGTCTTCAATCTGCTCGAGAGCTTCCGAGGTCTCCCACACTTCGACCAGCACGTCGTGAGCTACCTCGAGCTGCTGCGGGTACCGTACACCGGCTGTAACCCTCGCAGCCTGATCCTCAGCCGCGACAAGGCGCTGTCGAAGAAGATCCTGCACTACCACCGCATTCGTGTGCCGGAGTTCGCCGTCTTTCCGCTCGGACGGAAACCGAACATCTCGCGCCGTCTGGTGTTCCCGATGATCGTCAAGTCGCTGGTCGACGATGCGTCGACGGGTATCAGTCAGGCATCGATCGTCTCGAGTGCCGACAAGCTCGTGGAGCGCGTCGACTTCGTGCATCGGAAGCTGGGCGCGGATGCGATCGCCGAGCAGTACATCGAGGGCCGAGAGCTGTACGTCGGCGTGATCGGGAACCACGTCCTGACTCCGTTGCCGATCTGGGAGCTCAAGCTCGACCGATTGCCCCCTTCGACCGCGCGCATCGCGACGGAACGCGTGAAGTGGGACATCGACTACCAGGATCGCCACGAGATCGACACCGGCGAGGCTTCCGATCTCCCGCCCGACGTGACCGCCCACTGTCACCGTGTGAGCAAGAGGATCTATCGCCTCCTCGGTCTGACCGGCTATGCGCGCATCGACTTTCGGCTCTCCCCGAGCGGGGAGCTCTACTTCCTCGAAGCCAATCCGAACCCGGACATTTCGGTGGACGAGGAGCTGGCTTGCGCCGCCGCCGTCGGCGGAATCCCATACGAGAATCTCCTGCAGAAGATCGTGAACCTCGGCCTCCGCCGGCGCGTCTCCTGATCGCCGAGCGAGCCTGAGGCGCGCCCTCCCGCCTTCTAGCCCCCCGAGCCTTGCGTCTGTTCCACCGGTCGTGTTAATGGGGGAGGGTCGGGGGACATCCAACGCCGTCGGAAGGGAATCGAGCGTAGTTCGGGAGTGTCAGAGTTTCGTCGCAGGGCCGTGGGGTCGCGGGACCGCACAGCTCGGGGGAAGCGGCGGGACTCTCGCTGGGGGCCGTCGTCTGCGCTCGACGATCGAACAGTGACCATCACCGTGACCGAAAACGACAGCCTCATTCTGTCCGAAGAGACGCTTCGAGAAACCGGCCGTGAGATCCGTGACGCCTTTCGTGCTCTGATCTCGGAGAACGGAGTGCTTCCGCGCCCCACGGTCTTGTCGAGAACATGGAAGCTCGACCAAACCCTCTGCACGCGAATGTGTGGCGCGCTTCGAAACGACGATCCGCTCGCTGCGCTCTACCAACTTCCCGGTCCGCCCAGCCTGAAGGAGTTGACGGCCGCCGCGACTCGCGTTCGCGTCGAGCCGGCGCGCCTGCAGGATGCGACCGAGAAGCTCCGCCTCTACGAAAACCTGATCCGCCACGTCGGCGGGAAGAAGTCCAACCTCGACACCCTCGTCGGCAGCTCCGTGATCGAGGCGCGAGAGAAGACAGAGCAGCGGAGCAAACAGAGCATCTTTCGCGGTACCACCAACCTCTACGGGGTCCAGAGCGAAGCGGCGATGACGTCGTACTTCGTCTACCCGTCGCCCGAGGATGGTTTCGTCAACGAGCTCGCCCTGTACGGCAGCGTCGGCATGCGTCGACTGCGACCGGAGCTTCCGATCCTGGTCGGCGGGCGGTTGCTCGAGCACATCCCGGATGGCGTCCGAGCGAACGCAGCGGAGCTCCTCCATCGCGAGACGCTGCACGACGACGGGTTCTCGACGGCCCTCAAGGAGTTCAGCACGCAGCCGTTCCCCCATGTGGACGTCATCCGGGACGGACGCAGGCTCCTGTACGTGCTGCCGGGCGATGAAGGAGGGACCTACGAGGAACTGACGCTGCTCTTCGCGTCGATCGAGCGCAACGCCTTCCCGTTGCGTTGCGACGCGAACCACCCGGCGGCCTACTTCGGGTTCGTGCCTCGAAACCCGAGCAAAGAACTGATGCTCGACGTCTTCATCCACCAGTCGGTCTGGCCGGGGCTCTCCCCGCGGATCGAGATGACCCGCAACGACACCACCCTCGCGAGCACCGTCGCGCCGATCGACCGCTTCGACTTCTGCGAGGTGGTCGAGTCGCTCGGGAGCGAGCCGGCTCGACGAGGCACTCGGGCGGTGCCGAAGTACGAGGAGGTCCTGGGATGGGTCTCCCAGAACCAGGGTTGGGACCTCGGCGACTTCCGCCTCTTCCGTCTCAACGTGAAGTACCCGGTGATCGGCTTGCGCTACATCCTCTACTTCGACCTCCCGAAGTGACCCCGGCTCGCGTCATCGCCCATCGGGGGCGATGGCGCGTTCGATCCGGCGCCAGTCGAACGCGGGACCCGGATCCTGCTTGTGATCCGTCACGTGGTAGTGGCCGATGATCCCGCGGAACCCTCGGGCGTCGTCCGGAAGCGCTTCCCGAAGAGGCTCTCCTTCCGCGTCGAGCGGTATCCGCGGCTCGATGCGGGGGAAGATCTCGACCAGGGTGCGGAGCAGTTTCTCGAGCGCGACGTACTGTGCTTCGGTGAAGTCGTACTGGAAGTATGTTCGACCGTGGATCTTCCCCTCGAAGATTCCCGATCGGGCCGGCTCACCGACGTATTCCTCCGGGAGCCGACCCCGTGCAAGGCGCGGCACCTGGTAGTACGCCCGTCCCTCCTCGAAGGAGTACCAACGGTCCAGCTCTTCTGCTCGGAGGCGTGCTCCGATGTGCGCGATCTCGATCCCGATCGACGCATCGTTCGCGACGCCGGCGTGCCAGGCGCGTTCGGAGAGGTCGAGGGTCTGATAGACCGTCCCGTCGACGTCGAGCAGGAAGTGACACGAGAGGCCCCGAACGTCGTGGAGGATCTTGAAGCAGGTCCACGAGGTTCCCGCCGCGTCGTAGTGCAACACGACCTGCTCGATCACCCGCTCGAGGTCGTCGCGGGTCCAGCCCCGCTCGTCCACCCGACGCTCGACGTCGGGCGGGAGGCCTTTCCGTTTGCCGAAGCGTTCGACCCGATCGGGCGCCTTGACCGGCGGGATGATCGTGGGCTCGAAAAAACGGTGGGGTCGATAGGCATCGAAGCCGTCCGGGTCCTGGAACAGGACGACTCGCGTCCCCGTCGGGATCCGCTCGCCGCAGACCACGATCTCGTCGCCCCGTCGCGGTGACACCATCGGCACGTCGTTCGAGGATCCGGGAGAGGGCGTTGCCGGATCGGTCCGCGTCGGAGTCACCGGCGACGCCGCACAGCCGCAGATCCAGAGTGGAACCAACAGGGCGAAGTATCGATGCGGCACGGCGTCGAGCCTCTCGTCGTTTCGGCGGACCCATGGTAGCGTGCCGCGACCTTCGGGGAACGTCCGAAGTCGGGCGCGCGCAAGGGGCGCGGCGCGGCACGGGCGCTTTCCCGTCGGGGACTCTCCGAAGTCGGCACCCGCACGGGAACCATCCGACCTGTTGTTGCCCCAGCGCGAACGCGCTACCAATACGGGCTCGCTACCCCGACTTCGGCCCTGCCGGCTCGCTCGTGGTCGCGGACCGGGTTCGAGCGAAAGTGCCGGGCAGGTCACCGTCTGCGGCGAAACATCGCAGAGGGTGAGGGTCCTTCCGGCCCGCCCACGAATCCGCCTCCAGAACAGGGGTCCCATGCCTGTCGTCCTTCGCCTGTCCCTCGAGATCATCGCATTGCTGTCGATCGGTCTCCTCGTCGCCGCGATCGGCAACCAGGTCGTCGATCGGAAGCTCGAGCTGAACCGTCGCTACTTCAAGGAATGGAACGA
>JAGQRC010000401.1 GCA_020425835.1 Planctomycetota bacterium
GGAGCTGAAGGGAGGTGATCACGAAAGCCGAGGGATCTCAAGCGCATGCGGCTATCCGCGCACCTTCGCGTCGAAGGCGTCGAGCGCGGCGCGGACGACCTGCTGATGCGCCTTGTCGACCTTCTTGTCCGTCAGGGTCGCTTCGGGGTCGCGATAGACGACGCGGAACGCGAGGCTCTTCTTGCCCTCGTCGATCCCGACGCCGCGATAGACGTCGAAGAGCTCGACCGCCTCGACGAGGTCCACGTCCACGCCGCGCAGCGCGGCGCCGACCTGCCCGACCTCGACGGACTCGTCCACGACGAGCGCGTTGAACGGTGTGCGGAGGTCGGTCCGCGAGAGGTTCAAGCGGGCCTGCTCGAGTCGACTCTGCGCCGCCGCGACCGCCGCCTGTTTCTGCGCGAGGTGCGGGCGTCGCAACGCGAGCGCCTCACTCAACTCGGTCCGCTCCACCGAGGAGTCGAGGAGCCGCCACTCCCTTTCGGCAACGACCTGACGACCCTCTTCGACCTTGAGCTCGAACTGCGCGCCGATCAGCGCCGCCTCCTGCTGGGCGATGGTCGCCTGGTAGTCCCGGGGATCGATGCGAAACAACAGCGCGTCGGCACGGACCACCGAACCGCGGCGCAGCTCGGCGTTCTGCTCGATGACCTCGCCCGAGACCTGGGGGAGAACGGTCAACTCCCGAAAGGCGCGGACCGAGCCGTAGCCGGTCAGGATGCGACGGTGCGGCTCCGGCTGGATCGCAGTGAGCTCGACGTAGGTCGGCACCTCGGCACGCTCGACCGGTCGTGGCCGTTCGCGACCCGCGATCAGCTTCCAACCGCCGATGACCCCTACCGCGAGAATGGCCACCGGCACCAAGAACATGAGCAGGCCGTAGCCGAAACGAGCGATCGATCTCATGGAGTCGGCTCCTCGGGTCGTTCGGGTAACTCGATCTCGCGCAGCTCGCGAGGCGCACTCGGCTCCAGCGCTCGAGTCCAACCGCCTCCACCGAGCGCGCGGTAGAGCTCCGCGCGGATCGTGAGGAGCCGACGCGACTCGGTGACGAATCGTCGCTCGACCTGCTGGAGGGACTGGAGTGCGGTCAACACGCTCAGGAAACTGTCCAGACCGTTCGAGTATCGTGATCGCGACTCCTCGACGGTCTGCCGTGCGAGGTCGACCTGCTCCCGGAGCCGATCGATCAGGACTCGCTGATGCCGCTCCCGTGCGATCGCGGACTCGACCTCCAACAGCGCGTCGAGGAAGGATTGTGCGAAGGCACCGAGACTCTGCTGCACCAACGACTGTCGTCGCTCGACCTCGGCGCGACGTCGACCCCCATCGATCAACGGCGCGACGAAGTTGCCGATGAGACTGGTCACTTCGCGCTCGAAGAGTCGACCGAGGTGAGGCGCGCTCAGGTCGTAGTCGAGCGAGATCGCCAACCTCGGCAGTCGGTCGGCCACCGCAGCCGCGACCTCTTCGTCCGTCGCCTCGAGACGGCGCAGCGCGGCCCGGAGATCGGGTCGGCGCCCGCAGAGCTCGGCGGGAGCCGGGAGCTCGGGCCACGGCGGAAGGTCGGGAAACGCGGACGCGGTCAGGACGAGACGTTGGGTCGGCGGCCGGCCGAGGAGGACCTCGAGCTGGAGCACCGCGGCCTCGAGCGCGCTCTCCACGACCGGGAGTTCGGACTGGGTCGCCGCGGTCTGCTGCCTCTGCTGCATCACATCGAGCGCGGATCCCTCGCCCAGACTGAGCCGAAGCTCGGTCAGCTCCAGGAATCGTCGATTGGTCTCGATCTGCTCGAGGACGAGCCGGCGCAACGCTCGCTGCTCGATGACGGTCAGCCAGAGATCGGTGATCCGGCCCGAGACCAAGAGCGCGGTTGCCTCGGCATCCTCGCGCGTCGCCTGCGCACGAAGGGTCGCGGCGGAACGCTGCGCGGCGATCCTCCCCCAGAGATCGACTTCGTAGCCGAGCCCGAGTCCGACGAAGTACTGATCGTCGGACTCATCGCGCCGAACTCTCGCGCCCGGGAACGTTGCCGTCGTTCCCCCGTGCTGGACGGTCCGCGTCAACGACGCTCCGCCGTTGACGTCGACTTGTGGGAGGAGCGCAGCCCCCGCGATGCGCGCCTCCGCGACGGATTGGCGCAGTCGATCCCAGGCGACGCGGAGATCGATGTTGCGCTCGAGGGACTCGCGGACCAGGTGATCGAGCTCGTCATCGCCGAAGGCGGCCCACCACTCGAGCGGCACCGGCGCGGCGTCGCTCGACTCCGGGGAACGGAACCGGTCGGGTACCGCGACCGGAGGGTCGGAGAAGTCGTGACGAGCGGTCACCCGACACCCGCTACTCGAGGCGGAGAGTCCGGTGAGAGCCAGAATGACGGCGAGATATCGGTGCCACCGCCGGTGCTGCGACATGCGCGCTCGGCTCCCCTTCGCGATGGTGTTTGTCGGAGGACCCTCTTCGGGACTTGATCGATTTCTTAATTACTGATAAGTAACTAACCATGTCAAGGCCGCAGAAGATAAGTGACCAGCAGATCCGGGATACCGCCCGGCGGCTGTTCCTCGCCCACGGTCCCGCGGTGACCGTTGCGACGATCGCCGAGGAGCTCGGGGTGTCGGCGGCCGCCGTCATCCAGCGGGTCGGCTCCAAAGGTGAGCTACTCCGAATGTGCCTCCACGGTGACGGCCCCCCCGCATGGATCGAGACGGTGGAACGGGGTCCGGGGAAGCGTCCGCCGTTCGATGAGCTGGTGGATCTCCTCGTCGCGGGGGCGAAGTCCATGCGAGAGGTCGTGCCGACCCTGATCGTCTGGAGGCTCGGAGAACCGAACGGACTCTTGCGGCCCGACTCTGCCGTGCCGCCGCCACCGATCCAGGCGCGAGAGTCCCTCGCTCGTTGGCTCACCCGCGCCACGGAAGGTGGAACGCCGATCCCCGACCCCCGTCGAGTCGCCGAGCTCCTGCTCGGCGCCGCGGAATCCCGAGCGTTCCTCGGCTGGGTGACCGATCTGCCTCCGCACTCGCGTGAGGAATGGGTCGAGATCGTCCGAGCCCTCCTGCCCTCGCTCTGATCGAGTCGAGTCTGTCCTTCCCGAGGTCCGACCCGCGACGGCTGACGCCGAGCCCGTCCCCGAGCGCGACGCTCCTCGGCGCCGATCTGGACAATGGTCCGAACGGTTCCCTCATGGAAAGGACCCCGTCGTGAGACGATTGTCATGGTGGCTCACGCTCTGGGCTTTCGCGCTCGTCGTGCCGCTCGGGCAGGCGCAGGACAGTCCGGAGAACGCCGATCTGGACGCGACGATCGCGTCGCTCTCCCAGGAGTTCGACGCGGCACGCGAAACGCTGAGCGCCCGGCTCGCCGAGGTGCGAGAGAGCGAAGAGTACAAGAAGGCCCGCGAGGCCAGTGACTGGGACAAGGCGCGCGCGCTGATGGATGCGATCAGCACGCCGTTTCGAGCGGAGTGGCGTGACCGCATCCAGAAGGCGGGCGCGTCGTACGCGTATCGGGCCGATGCCGGCGAGGTCCGGTTCGCGGCGCTCCTCCTCGAGAAGGGGCTCGCCGAGAATCCCGGCGGACTCGTCGATCGCATGATCACGCTCTACTCGAAGAGCGAAGCGCTCGAGCCCTTGGCCGAGAACTTCCGCTGGGCCATGCGCTCGCTCGAGACCGATCGTTTCGTCGCGCTGATGGCCACGGTGATCGACGATACCCCGAACGACACGATCCGCGCCCAAGCTCACTACTCTCGAGCCCTCGCGCTCAGCCGCTCCGAGGTCGAGGCCGATCGGTCTCAGGTCGAGCGCGACTACGCTCGTGTCGTCGAGCTGATGCCCGAGGACTCGATCCTCTCGCTCCGGGCCCGCGGTCCCAAGTTCGAGCAGAGTCGACTGCAGATCGGGATGAGCGTCCCGGACATCACCGCCCCGGACATCGATGGCAAGGAGTTCAAGCTCTCCGACTATCGGGGCAAGGTCGTGATGCTGGACTTCTGGGGCTTCTGGTGAGGCCCCTGCCGGGCCATGTACCCGCACGAGCGGTCGCTCGTGAAGAAGATGCAGGGACGCCCCTTCGCCCTCGTCGGCGTGAACAGCGACGCCGATCTGGAGAAGCTCCGATCGGTGGTGAAGGAGAAAGAGCTCACGTGGCGTAGCTTCTGGAACGGTCCCGAGGGAACCGGCGGACCGATCTCCGCGCTGTGGAACGTGCGCGGCTGGCCGACGATCTACATCATCGACCACGAGGGAGTGATCCGCGACAAGAACAAGCGCGGAGACGACCTCGATGCCGTCCTCGAAGAGCTGGTCTCCAAGGCGGAAGCGAGCGCGAAGGGCATGGATCTCTGAGTCGACGCGATCGCCGAATCCCGGCATCGATCGATCCACGGCGCTGAACGATAAGCACCGTCGAGAATCTGCGTCGTCGAGAATCTGCGCCGTCGAGGATCGCAGATCCGTCCGTCGGCCGAGTTCGCCCCGCGGGCTCGGCCGACGGAATCC
>JAGQRC010000402.1 GCA_020425835.1 Planctomycetota bacterium
CATCGGTGGGCTCTACGATCCGCCCGAAGCAGCTCTGCAGAACCTGGACGACACGGACCTGGTCGTACCTGGTGTGCAGGCTCTCGCCGTCTCCGAGCACATCGTCGCCGTCGGATCCGGTGTGGTTAGGTTGCAGACCGAACCTGTCGGTCTCTGGCGACCGACCGAGACAGTGCTGTTCTTCGAACGCGATCGTGGTGACAGAGTCATCGGGCGCTGGTTCGTCGACCACGCGTCCATCGGCGATCTCACGTCACGCGAGTCCGGAGTACGGGATGTCGTCTTCTCGCCCGACGGTGCGAGCGCATTCGTCGCATCGCAGGGTGGGCTTCACCAGGTCGCCTCAGCGATCCCCGGAGCGGCACAGCGCGAGCTGCCTGGGCACGAGGGAGCCGTGACAGCCGTTGCCTGGACGAGCGTCGGCCTAGTGAGCGGGGGAGAGGACGGGCGAGTCCTGCTCACGCCCAGCCCTTCGGGGGGAGGGAGCGTTCCTGTCGAGCTCTGGCGGTCGAGATCGCGAATCTCCGATGTCTGTCACGCCCGGAATCGCCTGGTTGCCGCAGACTCCGGCGGCACGCTACGTGTCTGGCCCCGGATCGACGACTCGCGTGACGAGTCCTCGGACTTGGTCACCGACGACTCACCGATCCTCGCCGCCGCTATCGACGAGAGCGCGCGTTGGATCGCAGTCGCTTCGGAGAACTCCGCATTGCGGCTGTGGCAACTCGACGCCACCGGCAGGGTCCACGAAGAACCGATCGTCCACCACATGGACCAGCCCGTCGTCTCGATGGACTTCGATCCCTCGCACCCGCACCTGGCCATCGGCTTGGCGGAGGACGAGTTCTCCTTGGCGGCTGGTCGTGGTGTCGTCGCAATCCTCCGGCTCGATCGCCCCACCGACAGGCCCTTCACGATCTGGGAGGGTGAGGGGGCCGTGCAGGTCCTCCGGTACGACCCGCAAGGGCGCGTCCTGTTCGCGGGCACCAGAACGGGCGAAGTCCTGAGGCTCCCCGCATCCGCGGAGGTCCTCGCGGAAGGACTCGCGCGTCGCGGGAGCCGCCCGCTGACACGGGAGGAGTGGAGTCGCTTCGTGGGCCCGGACCTCCCCATCGAGACCCTCGAAAGATGAGCGGTACACCTCCCGGGGGATTGCGTTCTCTCGATGCGCGAGCCGCCCTGTCGAGAAGTCCCGGAGATTCCCAGGTTTCCGTTGCCGGTCACGCGAACGCAATGCGCTTCTTATCGTGCACGCCGGTCACCTCCGGACCGGTCACCCACGATCCTCGAGGAGTCACGATGAAGATCCTGTTCCCCGCCCTTCTCGCCCTGATCGGGCTCGGAGTCGCCATACAGGCGCAGCGTCGAGTGATCGAACTCGAAGCCCAGAGCGTCGATTCGAGCCCGAGAACGCAAGGCGTCGTTCCAGCACCACATGGCCGCCTGATGAGCCGAGACTCCATCTCGGGGGAACTCGGATCCGCGGGCGTGGCCCACAGATCGAGAGCCGAGATCCTCGCGCAACTGGACGGCATCATGCAGCAGGGAGACCTGCAGGCTGCACGACTCCAGACTGAACTGCGTCGAGATGTCGGCACCGTGGGGTTCGTAGTGGGGATGTTGCTGGTCGTGCTCCAGCTGGCGATTCGGCGCAGGCACCGGGGTTCGACCGAAGGGCCACGCGAGTTCGCACGGCCGGCCTCGCTCACTACTCTCGTGGCGAGTGCGGCTTGCCTCTCGTCCGCTTCGGCTCATGGTCAGGTCCTCGACATGTCCTTCACAGGCACGATCGTCCCGAACGTCCCCTCCAGCCAGCCCCTCCCTCCCATCGGGATCTCCGTGGGAGATCCTGTGGTGGTCCATGTCCGGTACGACGTGACGGACGTCACGTCCGCAAGCGACGACGGTGTCACGGGGTCGTATGGCTTCGCCGGAGAGCGGCTGGATACGGAGATCCGGGTAGGCGCTTCGACATGGTCGTTCGAGGATCCTGACGACGTCAGCCTGGTTCAGGTCTGGAACGGCTTCGCGGGGATTCCGGACAGGATCCTGATCACGCGCGTGACCGACGATGGCGACACCTTTCCGTCCATGCCGACGGGCGGCAACGGAGCGCTGAGCCTCGACTGGACGGACGGTGTCCTACCGTTGACGTTGACCGCCGGCTCCAGTCTGCCGGCAGACGTCAACGAGGTCTCGTGGAGCGAGGCATCCGACACGCTGGGCCGCTTGTTCGGGAACGACCTCGCAGGTCCCAGTTCCTGGCTGATCTCGTTCTCCATCGACGGTCTGCGCGGTCGCGCGTCTGGAATCCGCGACAGCTCCTGCAACGGCGACGGCGGCGACCAGCTCGGTTGCACCGACTGCCCCTGCTCCAACAACGCGACGCCCGGCACGGTCGGCGGCTGCCTGAACAGCGCCGGCACGTCCTCGCGCCTCGAGGCTTCCGGCGACCCATCGGTCTCGCTGTCCTCGGGCGACACCACGGACCTGCGCTTCACCATGATCGACGGTCCCCCGGTGGCGACGAGCGTCCTGCTCTCGGGCGACGCGGTCGCGCCGACGAACATGGCGAACCCGTGCTTCGGTCTGGACTCCGGCTCGCAGGCGTCCGACCGCGACGGCCTGCGCTGCGCCGTCCAGAACGTCCAGCGCCACGGCAACCGCCAGACGAACGCGATGGGCAACATCCAGGACT
Source organism: Planctomycetota bacterium (assembly GCA_020425835.1). The sequence goes on from JAGQRC010000402.1 coordinate 2,699, forward strand.
CCGCCGGACCCAGCCGTGTCTGGGGCGGTGAGGCCCAGCCCAACGCGGGCATCGCGGGCGCCAGCGGCTACGCCGCCGGCCAGACGCGCTACTTCCAGATCACGCACCGGGACGACCCGGCGCAGGTCTGCATGCGCGGCCTGAACACCTCGCAGTTGATCGCGGTCACGTTCGGTCCGTGAACCGCGGGGTCCGACGTCCTGAATCCACGACCTCCCGAAAACGGTCCGTACTCATTGAGCACTGAGTCGACGACCGACTCCGGCGGCTCTCACCCATCCCGTCCCCTGAAGGCCAGAGATGAACAGATTCATTCCGATCGTCCTCCTACTGATGTCGACTCTCGCGTGCGACTCCGGCGAGCTCACGGTCTCCGCGAGCTCACCCAGGCCCGAGACGGCCGAAGAAGTGAATGCTCTCTTCGACAGCTCTGCATCCATGTTCACCCTGAACGAGTTCGAGACGATGTTGGTCGCGATGGGACCTGAAGGCGTCGAGACTCTCGAGGAAGCCGAGAGAGATGTGAAAGCGATCGTGAGCTCCCTGAAGCGCCAGCAGATGGCGCACTTGGACCGGGACGATTACGACAGCGCTCACGCTCTCGCAGACGACATCGCCCGGTACGACAGGAGGCGACAGACGATTCGTCGCGCGATCGCGGAGATCCGCAAGGCGTCCGGGCAGGACCCCGGCCCGCTGGATTGTCCCGATTGCGGCGGTTCGGGTCGATCCGGCCTCGTTCGATGCGCGACCTGCGGTGGAGACGGACTCATCGGGGATTGACCTGGTCGGCTGCACCGGACGTAGCTCGAGTGCCAGGGTCCGCCCCCCTCCACCGGCTCCACGGCTCTACGCCCGCGCGAGCCGCGCACCGATCAGCGGCAGCTGTCCGCGACGCAGCCACAGCACGACGAGCGACGCGACGAGCGTCGTCACGGCCAGCCCGAAGAGCAGCCCGCCGTCGCCGTGCCACTCGATGCCGAGCTTCGTGAGGTGCGAGCCGATCGCGCCGACCATCAGCCCGACGCCGAGCAGCGCGCCGAGGGCCGCGGTCCGCGGGAGGAGGAGCAGCACGACGGCCACCGCCTCGGCCGCGCCGGTCCCGTAGCGTCCCCACGGCTCGGCGCCGAGGGTCTCGAAGAGCGCGACCGACTCCTCGGCGCCGCTGAACTTGAAGAAGAGGGTCTGGCCGAGGATGACGGCGGAGACGAGCTGGGCGATCCAGGAGACGGTGCGTGCGGGTTTGGACATGGCGGGTTCCGGGGTTCGGGGGTGTCGGGCCGCGCCTACGCCGGTGCTCGCGCGGCGGGACGTCCCGATCGGCGCGAGTCCGAAGAAGTCGACCCCGGCGCGGCGATCCGGCCTATGATGCGGAGGTCCCGGCGGGGCGTCCTTCCCGCGCGTCGCCGGACACGGCCTCGGCCATGAACCCCTACTTCGCACCCTCCCAGGCGGAGCTGCTCGCGCACGCCTCGTTCCTCGAGTCGCTGTCCCGGCGCCTCGTGTCCGACCGGAACACGGCGGACGACGTCGTCCAGGACACCTGGCTGACCGTCCTCGAGCGGCCGCCGCGTCACTCGATCAACGTCGCCGGCTGGATGCGCTCCGTCGCCGGCAACCTGGTGCGGCACGACCGGCGCGCCCGCTCCCGCCGCGCCGAGCACGAGAGCCGCGGGGCGCGCGGCGAGGAGGTGCCCGACGTCGCCGACGAGGTCGCACGCGAGCAGCTCCTGCGCCGCGTCGCGAGCGCGGTCGACGCACTGCCCGAGCCCTACCGCACCGTCGTCTACCTGCGCTTCTTC
>JAGQRC010000403.1 GCA_020425835.1 Planctomycetota bacterium
TCCTCCCCCGATCCAACCGATCCGCTCCGGTCTCTCCGAGGAGCGACACGATGTCCGAGAGGACCGCGAACGCCTCGGGAGAGGCGTCGGTCGAAAATCCGCGCGGCGTGAAGCCGCCGCGATCCGACTCGATGCCGAAGATGTGACGGTCGAGCTCTTCTCGGTGGGCATCGAGGTACGCGCGCGCGCCGGCCAGACCGTTCTCCTCGTTCATGAAGAGCACGCAGCGGAGAGTCCGCCGCGGCCGCAGACCGAGGCGCGCCAGCGTCCGCATCGACGAGATCGCCTGACAGCTTCCCGCTCCGTCATCGTGCGCCCCCTGTCCGACGTCCCAGCCATCGAGATGTCCGCCGACGAGCACGATCTCGTCGGGGCGCTCGCGGCCGGGGATGTCGCCGACGACATTGAAGCTCGGCGCATCCCCGAGGTTCCGACAGCTCTGACGGAAGAAGAGCACGACGCGTCGTCCCGCCCGAACCTGCCGGGCGATGCGCTCCGCTCCGAGTGTGCTGACGGCGGCGGTGGGGATCTTCGTCGGCCCCTCGAGGTAACGCATCGCGCCGGTGTGCGGCACGTCGTCGAGCCGCGTGGTCATCGATCGAACGATCGCCGCAACGGCTCCCGCCTTCGCCGCCTCGTGCGCACCCCGCGTCCGGTAGACCACCGCGTCGGAGTAAGCGGCGAACGTGCTCGGATCGGTCGCCACCATCGGGTGGTCGAAGAGGACGATCTTCCCGACGGCTTCATCACGACGTCGCGTGAGCTCGTCGAAGTCGGCGACGACCAGCACCTCCGCCGTGATGCCCTCGGTCGGCGTCGGTTCGCTGCCTCCGAGCGCGAGAATCGGAAGCGGCTCGGCGAGCCCCATCGGCTCGGCGAAGCGGAGTTCCGCGATGTCGCCGCGGTCCCAGCGCGGCACGGTGCAGGGCTCGAGGCGCACGTTCGAGAACCCGGCGTCGGTCATCTCTTGTCGCGCCCACTCGACCGCGGCGGCAGCGCCGGGCGAACCGGAGAGCCGGTGAGGTGCGATCCGGGTGAGCGCCGAGAGACTCGCGTAGGTCGCCTTCTCCGAGAGCGTCGCTCGAACGATCCGTCCGACGATCTCCGCTCGCGGGTCGGTGTCGGGGGAACGGGGCTCGTCGCCGGTCGCGATCCCGAGCAGTGGTCCGACGAGCAGCATCGAGATGAGACACCGGGGCATCATCAGACTTCTTTCCATCGATCGTCGAAGGCTCACTCCGACCGAGTGCCCGACAGGAGCTGGGCGACCTGCTGTTGTAGGACGGGCCGGGCGCCTCCCGCCGTCACCACGGTGGCCCCGGATCCTTCGAGCACGGAGCGATCGCGAGGATCTCCGAGGAGGACGACGGTCAACTCCGGAGTCCATCCCCGGAGCTGCGCCAACAGGTCTCGGTACGGTGCGTGATGGCGAAGCCCGGCGACGACGAACACGGTCGCCGACGCAGCGAACGCGGCAGGCGCTATGGCCGCGAGCTCTTCCGAAGTCGGGCAGAGGTCGTACTCGAGGATCGATCCTCGGCTCCTCAACGCTTCGCGCAGCGGTTCGGTCGTCCCGACACGCAGCACGAACTCGGGAGGCGACTCGGGAACCCGCGGGAGCAAGGTCAGCACGCCGCGACCGGGAAGGTGCCCCATCGGCGGAGCGACACGGACCGCACGGCGAGCGATCTCTCGGACCAACGCCTCGTGGGTCTCGCGCTCGACGCGCTCCTTCGGGGGCAGGATCGAGTAGCATCGCAAGCGCGCATCGACGCGCTCCCACTGTTCGGCACCCTCCGCGGAGCGATGCCACTCGACGATCGTCGCCCGCGCCGCGAGTTGGCGCTCGGTTCCCTCCGCGATCAGCACGATGTCATGACCGGCTCGGACACTGCGGTGCACGGAGTCGACGAAGCGGTCGGCCTCGATGGCCCCCATGCCGAGGTCGTCCGTCACGACGAGACCATCGAATCGAAACCGACGACGAAGCCGGTCGACAACGTTCGCGGAGAAGGTGGCGGGGACTTCACGGTCGAGCGGCTCCACGACGACGTGGGTGGTCATGATCGCGACCTCCGGATGGCGGGAGGCGATCGATCGGAACGGCGCGAGATGAGGGTCGAGCGCGACCGCGCGAGGAACTCGGGCCATTCGATAATGGGGATCTTCGTGCGCTGCACCGAGACCGGGAAAGTGCTTCAAGCACGCGCGCACGCCCGCGTCGTGCAGCCCCCGCACGATCGCGGCGCCGAGCTCCTCCACCGCATCGACCCGATCACCGAACGACCGGGTGCCGATCGCACGACTCTCGCCATCGAGTCGGTCGATGACCGGAGCGAGGTCGACCGTCACCCCCAGTTCGCGCAGCGACGCGCCGAGCACGCGACCCTGCCGTTCGGCGAGATCGACCGCCGCCGAGGGATCGGTCTCGTGCACCAGGCCCAACGCGGCGTTCCCGGGGAACACCGGACAGAACTCCTCGAATCGGGAGACCGCCCCACCCTCTTCGTCGACGGCGACGTGGAGGGCGGGTCCGACCACGTCACGCGCGCGCTCGATGGAGCGCACAAGCTCGTCGAGGTCGGTGATGTTGCGACGGAACAGGACGATGCCCCCCGGACGCAGCCGCTCGAGATGGGCGAGGTCGCGGTCGCGGATGCCCGGACCGTCGAGACCGATCCAGAGTCGTCGCCCCGCACGGTCGTTCTCTTCTCGGGATGTCTCTTCTCGGGATGTCTCTTCTCGGGATGTCTCTTCTCGGGATGTCTGGATCATCGCGTTCACTCCCCCCTCCACGCTACCGCGCTCGACTCCCGAGTTGAAGCCGCCAACGGTTCGATCTGTCGCGCGGTCCCCCGGCGGGTATCGATCTCGCCGATCGCGTCCACTAGAATCCGCGCCATGAACGAGCCCGCCCCCCGAGACCTCAGCCGACTCCGCATCGACCGATCGAGTCCCGATGCGGCTCACCGTCGAGGAAGCAGCCCGCTCCTGTGGCTCGTGCTCCTGGCGTTGATCGGGTACCTCGCGTGGGAACGACTCGCCCCCCTGTCCGATGACGCGCCCATTGTCGACCTCGCGTCGGTGGTGCGCACCGGCGGCGGACCGCCGCCGACCGGGATCGCCGCCAACGGCTATGTCGTCGCCCGCACTCGAGCGGCGATCTCCACCGACATCCAGGGCCGACTCGTCCAGCTCGAGGTCGAGGAAGGCGATCGCGTCGCCGCCGGGGAGTTGATCGCCCGACTCGATACTCGACAGCTCGAAGCCTCGCGAGCACAGGCCTCGGCCGAGGTCGAGCGTCGTCGCGCCTCGCTCCGCCTGGCCCAACTCGATGTCGATCGTCAGAAGAAGCTGCGCACGACCGGTGACGCGACCCAGGAAGAGCTCGACACCGCCATGGCCGAGCTCGACGGGGCGCAGGCGGATCTCGATGCGGCGATCGCTCGGGTCGCGGAGATCGAGGTGATGATCGACAAGTCATCCGTCTACGCGCCGTTCTCCGGGGTGGTGATCCTGAAGAACGCCGAGGTCGGCGAAGTGGTCTCGGCGCTCGGGGCGGGCGGCGGCGGGAGCTCCCGCGGCGCGGTCGCCACGTTGGTCGACTTCGACACGCTCGAGATCCAGGTCGAGCTCGCCCAGACCTCGTTGGGCGCGGCCCAGGTCGGAGCGCCGGTGAGCGTCTACCTGGACGCCTATCCCCGCGATCGCTACCCGGGACGGGTGCGCCAGATCTGGCCCACTGCGGATCGCCAGAAGGCGACGGTCGAGCTCCGGGTCGAGCTCCTCCAACGCGACGATCGCGTGTTGCCGGACATGGGCTGCCGCGTCGTTTTCGAGACCGAGCACTCGACCAGCGACAGCGTCCCCCAGCTCTTCGTCCCGAAGGCGAGCCTCGTCCCCGGCTCGGATCCGCCGCGGGTGTTCCTGTTCGAGGACGGGCGCGCCGTGTCGAAGTCGATCGAGGTGACCGGCGAGGAGTCGGAGGGCCGCGTCGCGGTCGGCAGTGGTTTGACGGGGGGCGAGACGTTGATCGTGTCGCCGCCGGAGACGCTCCGCGATGGAGATCGCGTACGGCGTCGCGATCGAGATTGATCGGGCCATCACCCGATCACTGAAGCACCGAAAAGCCCGAGGAAGGAACACCCCGCCATGATCACGATGGAGGGCGTCTCGAAGGTCTATCGCCGAGGAGGCGAGACGGTTCACGTGCTCGATGGGCTCGACCTCGAGATCCCCGACGGCGACTTCGTCGCGCTGATGGGACCGAGCGGTTCGGGGAAGTCGACGATCCTCAATCTCGTCGGCGGACTCGACTCGGCGGACGCCGGGCGGGTGACCGTCGCGGGCCAGGAGCTGTCGACCCTCTCCAGCTCGCAGCTCGCGGCGTGGCGCGCCCGGCACATCGGCTTCGTGTTCCAGTCGTTCAACTTGATCCCGGTGTTGAACGCCCTGGAGAACGTGACGCTCCCGTTGATGAACACGCCGCTGAAGGGCG
>JAGQRC010000404.1 GCA_020425835.1 Planctomycetota bacterium
TGCTCTCGTAGAAGCCCGCGGTTCCTTCGATCCCGTAACCGCCGAACCAGCCGAAGAGCTTCTGCGCTCCGTGGAAAGTGAACACGAGGGCGAGGGAGATCCGCATCACGAGACGAGCGGCATCTTCGGTCCAGCTGAGTTTCGAGGTCGACATGGTCGGTCCTTTCGGTCTGGTTTCGTTCCGTTGTCGTGAAGTCCTGGAAAGGACTAATTGGGCGAGGGCCGGTCCAACGGCCGGAATGAGTTAGTGTGCTGCCACAGAAGTCCGTGGAGTGAAACGGCGAGGAATCGGCGGCTCTGGTGCGGCGCAGCGACGCAAGTCGGATTGGTAACTCCTTCGAGGAGCTGCAACAAAGCCAGAGTCGTCGAGGCCCGGCGTTTCGCCCACGAACTTCTGTGTCAGCACACAGGCGATCTATGGGTCGATGGACTCGCGGGCGCGGGCGAGAAGGGTGCGCAGAGTGTCGAGGTCTCGCTTGGGCAGGTGTCCCAGTTGCTTCGCGTGGAGCGCGAGCAGCTTCGGCTCGATCGACTTCAGCTTCTTCTTGCCCTCGGCAGTGATGACGATGCGGATGCGGCGGCGATCCTCGGGATCGGGCGTTCGTTGCACCAGCCCGCACGCTTCGAGCCGGTCGACGAGTTTGGTCATGTCCGGGGACCGAGTGATCATGCGCTCGGCGATCTCCTGCGACGGGATCCCGACCGCGCCTGCGCCCCGCACGATGCGGAGCGCGTTGTACTGGGGTTGGCTCAGGTCGCTCTCCCGGAACAGCTCGATGCAGGCGCGCTGCAGTCGGTCCTGGGTCCGGGTGATCTCGACGTAGGTCTCTTCGTAGGGGTCGGTGTCTCTTCGGGGATCCATGGGAGCGCCGCCTCCTTTCGACGAGCCCGAATGTACGGCAGGCGGATAGTCCTTGCAAGGCATATTTATGGATGCCGATGAATCCCTCGACGTGGTGTCAGGAACTCGGACAGGAGGACGTGATCTTTCCTCGACTTGTGGCCCTTCGCGGGAGGGGGTCGATCCGGGTCTATCGTGGGGGGGTCTCGTTCGTCGGTAGGGCACGATCCCACCGAACGGGGCTTCTCGGTAGACCGTTCGATCGAAGAGATCGACAGCGAAGGAGTCGAAGTGACCAGATCGAAGATCATGGGGTTGTCCCTGGCCGTGATTCTTCTCGGTGGGTTGGGCGCATCGGTTTCGGGCTCCCCCGACGACGCGATCCCTCCGACGTTCATCCCCGACGGCTCGTACGTGAGCAAGAATCCGGACGGGACCCACCCCTACGGCGCGTCGCACAACATCGAGATCGGCGTGGACGTCACGCTCGACCACTACGAGGAGTGTGTCGCCATCTACGTGACCCGGTCGTGGACTCGACCCCTCGGCGGTGGGGCGAAGACCTACTCCGCGACCGACGGCGAGATCCAGTGGGACATCTGTGAAGAGCCGCCCGTCGCGGTCCTCGAGAGCGGAAGCAAGCCGGGACTGTTCGGCGATCTCATCGCCAACGACGACGGAACGTACACGGCCGACTACACGGCCAATGGCGGGAACGAGCGGGTCTGGCACCCCGAGTGACCGATCGACCGTCGAGGTCGTGACGAGCCCGCCGACGCCGATCGGCGTGTTTACTCACCGAACCCGCTCGACGCGGAAACCCGAGCGACGTCCCGAGACGGGTCGCTTCACCAAGGATGGATCGAGGACGATCTCCCACTCCTCGTCTCCGCGGAGGACGGTCACCGTGACGTTCTCGCCGGAGTGAAGCGACTTCCACACCCGGGAATCGGGGGCGGGTTCGTCGATGCGCTCGCCATCGATGCGGATCGCAAGGTCGCCCGAACGGATGCCGAGCCCGGCGATGCGTGACGACGGTTCGACATCCTCGAAGCGGAAACCGGTGAAGCGAATGGGCTCGAAGGGGATCGTGGCATCGCCTTCGATCTCGATGTCCGGCATCTCGGCGGGCCAGATCCGCGGAACGATCGTGCATTTCGGGAGCTGGAGCGTCAGGTCTCCGACGATCTCGAGGGAGCTGTTCCCGAGCGAGGTCGTCGTGCCGTCCGCGTTCCTCCTCGAGAGCATGAGTTTCTGACCGTGGTACTCCGGGCCGAAAGTGATCGTGACCCGATGGAGCTCGGGGAGCGGGAGGGAGACCTCGTTGGCTCCGGGCGTGAGGTCGATCCGATGGCGCGAGCACTCGATCGAGCCGAACGGCATTGCGGGTCCGTCGCACGGTGTGTACTTGACCACGACCCACGACGGACCGGGCGTCAGTCGGTGGAACCCACCCTCGCCGAGCCAGTCCGGGACGGGACCGGGTTCGCGCTCCTCGAGCATGTCGAACGAAGCGCCTCCGATCGCCCGCTCGAGGTTCGAGCCGTCCGGGAAGAGGTAGACATCGAGAGCGCCTTCGAGGCCGCTCCCGATGTAGCCGGGAAGTCGGACGGTGAGGGAGGACTGTGGAGGGTACTCGATGGCGTAACGTCGTTGGTTCGCGACGATCGAGATCTCCTCGGTTCCCCAGAGCGGATGCTCGACGTTGAGGGCGACGGATCCGCCGATCGCGAAAGCCTCTCGCTCGTAGTCCGACAGTCGGACCCAGTACCGGTGGCCCACCGATCGATGGGGAGCGGTGCTGTGGCCGATCGTGCCTCCGCCGGGCTGATCGGCGGTGAACCCGAAGAACGAGATGCCCTTCAGGGGCCGTCCCTCCGGATCGAGGACCGAGACTTCGATGGTCTCGTCATCCCCGCGCTCGGTCAGGGTCAGTGTCTCGAACTCGACTCCCGAGCCGACATCGACGAGCCAGGTCTGGAGGATCGCGGATTCCCCCAGCGTGACGCCCAGTTGGTACCGACCCGGTCGGAGCCCCCGGATGACGCCGATCCCGTCGACGAGCGGGACGCGGGTGAAGTCGTGCTTCAACTCTGCATCGGGGATCGGTTCACCTTCGATCGGGAGCGCGTAGAGCGAGAGAGATTCCGACGAGCGCGGGCCCTCCACGATGACCACGAGCGCGGAGCACTCCTTCAGTCGGAGCTCGATCATTGCATCGGACTGGTGGGTCGAGACCTCGACCTCGTCCGAGGCCAACTCGAGGCCGACGAAAGCGCGGCAGAGGAGTGGCCCGTTGCCGAACGACAACCGGATGGTGTCGGTGTCTGGGCTCCACGGGCAGAGACTCGTGCCGTTCCGGGGCGTCTTCGCGGGGTCCCGCTCGCTGTTCAGTCCGCGCACTCCGATCCGCGCTTTGGGGACGACCGCGGAGTCGTGTGTCACTCGGAACCGCACCGGGGAACCGCGCGGAGCCGAGTCGAGGTCGGCGGTGACCTCGGACCCCGGCCGGATCGCCGAGTGTCGAATCGTCGCACCGTCGGCGAGGAGTCGATACTGAAGGTCGAGCACGTCGTCGAACGCGAAGGAGCCGTCGTCGTCCGTCGTCGTCGGTGAGACATCTCGCGCGACGCACCAGCGGATGGCTTGCTCGAGACTCGAGGAAACTCCCTGATCGTCGGGTTTCAACCAGAGGGTCAGATCGTCGACGGGGGTGGTCTCGCCGCGGCCGATCAGCGGGCGACTCACCACGCGTCCGGTGACCGAGGCGCGGGGCTCGGCGCGAATCGTCGCTAGTACGGTTTCGAGCTCCGCCGCACGCAGCGTGGACTCATCGTTGGGCAGTGGTCGGATGTCGTCGGCGGTCGGTGCAGCCGGCGGTTCAGGCACCTGACGCTTCCGTTCCGCGAGCCCCTTCCGGTCCGATCGCGCGTCCTCACTCGACGGTCGCGACGGATGAGGAAGCGGAGTGAAGAGTCCGACTGCGAGTGCCGCGGTGATCACGAACGGCAACGCTTTCATCGGTCACCTCCGGATCCTTCGCTCTCCCGGGGGACCACGATCTCCGACTGCTCCGGCACGGCGAAGCGGCAGACGACCTCGGAGTTCCCGCCCGCGAAGGAGACGATTCCCACGGCGTAGTCGCCCGCCGGGAGCCGCGTCGTGATCCACTCGTCGAGAGTTCCCCAGAATGTACTGCTGACGCCCGGTCCGGCGAGCACGTACTGTCGAGGACCTCGCAGCTCCGAGCCGAAGTTCAATCGAACCGAGTAGGTCTTCGGGATGTCGACCGGGATCTCGGTCGTTCGATCGGAGACGACGTCGACCTCGAACACGCCCAATCCGAGGTCGACTCCCCCGCCACAGGAGAGTCTGATCGTCACGGTGTATCGGTCGGGGACCAGGGCCTCGACGCAGCGTCTTCCATCTCGGGTCCGAAGCGCGCCCCAGACCTGCCGATCGCCTCGCTTCAATTGGACTCGCAGGCGATCGGGCAGGTCGGGGAAGTCCGACGAGGTGGCGTCGATCTCGATACGTCCCGGTGGTCTGAACGTGAGGTCGACCTGCGGCGCGGGGCCGAGGACCACGGCGGCGGTCGTTTCGCCCCAGTCGGGGTGAGTGGCGGTGACCTCGAGCGAATCGGATG
>JAGQRC010000405.1 GCA_020425835.1 Planctomycetota bacterium
CGACGTCTCGGATGGGCTTCCCGGGATCCCGGGATGGGGACCGAAGACCACCGCGACGGTGTTGGCGAGATACCGATCGATCGACGGAATCCCTCGTGAGGAGCCCTGGGACATCCCGGTGCGCGGTGCCGAGAAGCTCGCCCGAACTCTGACGGAGCGCTGGCTCGAAGCGGTACTCTACCGCGACCTCTCGATCCTTCGCACGGACGTGCCGCTCCCCCATCGTTTCGAGGACCTCGAGTGGCGAGGGGCGGATCGTCGCGCCACCGAAGCGCTGTGCGAGCGATTCGGCGAGACGGACCTGATGGAGCGCATCCCAGGATTCCGAGCGGAGGGGGACGATTGAACGACGAAGACGACATCGCTTGGGAGGAGCTGATCGCCACCGCTCAGCGGTATGTCGAGCGATGTCAGGATGATCTCCGCCGGAGGCTGCGCGCCCGCGAGCGGTTCGATGTGGATCTCGAGGCGGGGACGCTCACGTTCGTCGATGGGGACGTCGTGCACGCCCGTGCGTCGTTCCTCGTCGCCGGCACTTACACCGAGACCACGCGCACCTGGCTCTGGTCCTGGGCGGACCCCGCTCTACCCGCCCATCTCACGGAGGAGCTCTTCGAGCTCCGCGACTACGGGATCGATCGGGAGTTCGAGTACCTCTCCGAGGAGCGATTCCAGATCGAGCTCGACGATGCGTGGCTTCTCGCCGGAGTTGCCTGCTACCTGCTGCGGGCCCGGGCCGTCTACCGGCACGCTCGCTCCGGTGTCGATGCGTTCCTCCTGGCCGGCGAGGTCGATGGGTCGGGGGCCGCCGGGAGTCGGTGACCGTCTCAGCGGGTCGCCGGCATCCCGCGAACAGTGGACGTCGTTCCGAGTCGTTCACTTCGAGGCGCCCGGCGCCCGTTCGATCGCGTCCGCCTGCGAGACCTCGCGGCGCCGACTCGGCACGACTCTTGTAGTCGGGCTCGACCTCGACCGGGGAGGTGTGGGTGTGTTCGAAGTCGTGTTCGGGATCGCAGGACTCGTCATGGGGCTGGCCGTTCTCGCGGCCCCCTTCGTCCTGATCGGAGTGTTGCGGCGGCTCCGGTTGCTCGAGGAGCAGGTCCGTCGCCTCCAAGGATCGGTGGAGAGCCGCGAGACGACCGCTCCGCCGCGGCCGTCGGAAGCTCGACCGCGGCCGCCCGAGATCTCGGATCTCATGAAGCGGGACGAGATGGCCGCGCTCGTCGAGCGGATCGCCACCCGCCGAGATCTTCCGACTCCCGGCCCGGACTCTGCCACGCTTCCTGCGGACGAGCCGGTTCCGACCCGCGAGCCCGCCTCGACCCCCTCCTCGCCCGTCCGTCCAACCGTGGAGGAGCGCGTCGGCGCACGGCTCGCGATATGGACCGGCGGTATCGCGTTGGCTCTCGCGGGTGTCTTCCTCGTCAAGTACACGGTCGATCAGGGTCTCTTGAGCGAACGGGTTCGCGTCATCTCGGGAGCGATCTTCGGGATCGGGCTGCTCGTGACCGGACAGTGGATGCGGGGACGCTCCCCTCGGATCGGCCAGGCGCTGGTGGGCGCGGCGGTCGTCGATCTCTTCGCGGTGGTGTGGGCGTCCACCAAGCTCTACGCGATGTTGCCCGTCTCGGTCGGTTGGGTGTCGATGGCGGCGGTCACCGCGGGCACGGTCGCCCTGTCGGTGATCCACGGCCGGTTCGTCGCGGTGCTCGGAATGGCCGGCGGTTTCGGAATGCCCCTTCTCTTGGGCGTTCGCGAGCCGGAGCCCGGTGCGCTCTTCGCCTACCTCGTCCTCCTGCAGGTCGGCCTGATGTTCATCACGCGGCGGCAACAGTGGTCTTGGCTCGCGCTGTTGAACGCCATCGGCTCGGTGACCTGGGGCGGGATCTGGTTCGCGCGCGACTGGAACGAACCGAAGGGACTCGTCTGGCTGGGTCTGTTCCTCGTCGGCACCGCAGCGGTACATACCGTCGGCGGTCGACGAGCGCGACCCGGGCGCGTTCGTGTGCTCGCACGGGGCGGAGGTCGGGTCGCGAGCACGGTGTCGCTCGTCGTCCTCGCCGCAACGGTGAGCGCGTCGGACTTCGACCTGGTGGAGTGGCTCTTCCTCGCGCTCTTCGGTGCTGGTTCGGTCGCTCTCGCTCGTCTCCGGCCGGAGTACGGCGGACTTCCTTGGCTCACCGGGCTGCTGTCGGGCGCGTTGCTCATCGGTTTTGGCCAGGCGGCGGGCGTGACCGAGGCGGAGCGCCTGGCGACGGTGCTCCTCCTCTTCGCCGTCGTGTTCGTCGGCGGGGCGCACCTCGCGTCCTACCGCGCACCGCGGACGATCGGATGGCTCTCCCTGTCGTTGGTCGTCGCCCTCCTCCTCTGGTGCGCGGGGTATGCATCGCTCGCGCTCGAGTCGACGAGCTGGGCGATCGTCGCGTCGATCATCGGGTCGGTCCTCGCTGCCGCATCGGCGGTGCTCCTGCGGATGCGGACGCTCTACTCGGACCGCGCCATCACGGTCGAGGTCTCCGGTGTCGCCCTGTTCTTCGGGTTGGCCATCGCCGTCGGCGCGAAGGACCACTCCTGGTGGTCGGGGTGGACGACGGTGGGTTGGTCCGTCCTCGCGCTCGGTCTGGCTGCGCTCGCGGGACCGTTGCGTTTGCGCGATCTCCGAGTTTCGGTCGCCCTGATCGCGACTCTCGTGACGTGGCGCCTCGGTGTCGTCCACTGGTTCGTCCGCGACCCGATCGAAGGGCCCTGGATCCTCGATGGAACGGGGCGAGTTCTCGCCGCTTCGAAGGGCGCCAGCCTGAGCCAATGCCTCTGGACCTACGCCGCTTCGATCGCGGCGCTCCTCGGTTCCGCGACGCTGCTTCGACGATCGAGTGTGGAGACGACGACCGTCCACGCCACGACGATCATCCGGATCGAGAGCCTCGTCGCCGGTGTCGTCGGCATCGCGGTGACCGTGCACCACGCGTTCCACGGGAGCCTCGCCCACGCGAGACCTTCACCCATGGAGTGGAGCACGGTCTCAGGACTCTGGCTCGTTCTCGCATCCGCGCTCGCCGTGCTCGGTCGCGCGCGCGCCGGAGGAGTCGCCCGGAACGGGAGTCTCGCGGTCGGACTCGGGGCGATCGGCGGAGTGATCATCGGGCCGTGTTTGGCGGCGAATCCCCTCTGGGAGCGATGGCCGGTGTCGGGTCCGCTCCTGTTCAACGCGGCACTCCTGATCTACTTCCTTCCCGCGGTGCTGGCGATCGGTTGGCTCCGGCTCGCCTGGCCTCTCGACCCGATCCTCCGCGCGTTCGTGGGTGTCGCACTGGAGATCCTCGTCTTCGTCGGGCTGACCGTCGAAGTGAGACAGGGCTTCGCCGATCGCGAGGGACTGCTCCACGGGATCTTCAGCTATCATCCACCGAGTGAGGCGGAGCTCTACGCCTACTCGGTCGCTTGGATCGTACTCGCGCTCGCGCTCCTCGGCCTCGCCCTCTGGCGTCGTGCCGCAGCGTTGCGCTGGGCCTCGCTCGTCCTGATGGTGGTGACCATCTTCAAGGTGTTCCTCGTCGACACCGCGCACCTCGAAGGCCTCTACCGTGTGGCGAGCTTCCTCGGTCTCGGCTTCAGCCTCATTCTGATCGGCTTCATCTACCAACACTTCGTTTTCCGGAGACCGGTCTCGACGCTCGACCCGGACGGATGAGAACGGGCCCCGCTCCTCGTGGAGCGAGGCCCGTCGAAAGAGCACGACCCCCCGGTGTGCGTCACGGACAGTTCGGTGGGCTCACGCAACCGAACGTCGCGACGCTCGTCGGGTCCTCCCCGCAATCGGGGAAGGGCGCTGGGGGCGGGGTGCCGCCGAGGAGGAGGTAGCTGAAGGTGAAGATCGCGTCGGCGAGGTTGATCCCACCGTCGCCGTTCGCGTCGCACGCCGCGTGGCACGGACCCTCGGGTCCGCCCGAGAAGAGATGACTCAACGTCGAGATCCCGTCCGCGAGGTCGAGGTTGCCATCGCCGTTGCACTCGCCGCGGACGAACTGCGGCTCGCTGCTCGGAGGCGAGAGCGCGGCGAGGTACGCATCGAAGAGCGCCGAACGGTCACCGGCGTATCCCTCGAGCGTCGTCGAGGAGGTGATCACGCGATGCGTTCCGGCGCCGGCGATCGAGGCGTCGTAGTAGACCGCGGTGATCTGACCCTCCCCGCCCGCGTTGGCGAAGATCGCGCCGGCGCCGGTGCCGTCGGGCGACAGATGGTCGACCGAGCGGCCCGTGCCGGTGTAGTCGCTCGACAACGCCGATGCGTCCAGGCCGACCCCGGAGTCGAGGCCGGTGAGCGAGGCCACCGTGCCGTCCGGTGCGCCGTCGTCGACCGCGATCACGCCGTCCATCGCGGAGAGTGCGGTCGGTGGACCGAAGCCGACGTCTCCGCCGTCGATGTGCAGGGATCCTCCCGCGGCGAGGAAGTCGGCCAGGATCTGCCCCTCCTCCTGCGTGAG
>JAGQRC010000406.1 GCA_020425835.1 Planctomycetota bacterium
GAGACAGAACGGTCGCAACGCAAGTCCCGGCGCCGCGTCCGGTGGTTCGCGCCGACGACTGCAGCTATGATCCGCGACTTCTCACCCGCCTGCGACGCTCCGCGCTCGGGCGACGAGCGCCACCGAATCGAGTGTCCGTCGCGCCTCTAGCGGGGTGCGCGGTCGAACGAGCTGGGCCGCCAGCGGAGAGCCTCATGACCACGACGGCCGAAGCCCCGCCCATCGCGTGCGAGGCGCTGACCAAACGGTATCGCGATTTCTGGTTGAGGACTCGAGTCACCGCGGTGGACGGTCTCGATCTCCGGCTCGCGCGCGGCGAGGTGCTCGGTCTGTTGGGGCCGAACGGGTCGGGGAAGTCGACCACGATCAAGATGATCCTCGGGCTCTTGTTCCCGACCTCGGGAACCGTCGAGCTCTTCGGTCGCTCGCCCTCCGATGTCGCGACCAAGCACCGCATCGGCTACCTCCCGGAAGAGACGCATCTCTATCCCTTCCTGGACGCTCGAGAGACGCTCGACTTCTACGGACGGTTGTTCGGGCTGAGTCGGGCGGAACGTCGCGGACGTGTCGATGCCCTCCTCGAGATGGTCGGGCTCGAGGGCGCGCGGCGAAGACGGGTCGGCGAGTACTCGAAGGGAATGCAACGACGCCTCGGTCTGGCGCAATCGCTGATCAACGATCCCGATCTGCTGATCCTCGACGAGCCGACCAGTGGACTCGATCCGATCGGCACGCGGCAAGTGAAGGACCTGCTCGTCGAGCTCGGCGAGCGTGGAAAGACGCTCCTTCTTTCCAGTCACCTGCTCGCGGATGTCGAAGAGGTCTGTTCACGGGTGACGATCCTCTACGGAGGGCGAGTCCTCGCCGAAGGACGGGTGAGCGATCTGTTGTCGGTCGACGACGAGTGGGTCGTTCGAACCGATCGACTCGACGCCGAGACCGTGGAGGCCGTGAAGGCGACGCTTCGCAGCCGCGAGCACGATCTCCACTCGGCCGGTCCCGCTCGCGAGCGCCTCGAGCGGCGATTCCTCGAGCTGGTGGAGACGGCGCGGCGCGAGGGTCTCCAGACGAGCGGCGCGAGTGCGGGCACCCGACTCGCGGCGTTCATCGGCGGTCGAGCCGACGTGCCGACGTCGACGGAGGAGTCGTGAGCACACCTTGGCTCGCGGTGGTTCCTGCGTCGCTGGGCGCGGCCCTCGCTGCGTGGCTCGCGATCGTGCTCTGGACCCGCCTGCTCGCCCGGGGCGGAGTGGTTCTCGGCATCGCTCACACCTTGGTTCGCGAGGCGTTCCGACGAAGGGTGGCGCTGTCGATCTACATCGCGGCGATCACCTACGTCGCGGCTCTCGTGCCGCTTCTCGGCTCGTCCGATCGGCTCATTCATCGCGTGCAGAATCTCCTTTCCTACGGGTTGGCCGGCACGATCTTCTTCGGGCTCCTCCTCGCGATCCTGCTCGGCACCGGGAGCCTCGCGAGCGAGTTCGAGGAGCGGCAGATCGACACGACACTGACGAAGCCCCTCCCGCGAGCGAAGCTCCTAGTGGGCAAGTGGGTCGGCGTGATGTCGCTGATCGTCATTCTCCTTGCGGTGCTCGGCGCACAGATCGCTGTGCTCGCGACCCTCTCGGTGCGCATTGCCGATGACCCGAGCGAGGTCGAGCAGGTGCGGTCCCGAGTGCTCGTCGCGGTTCGCGCGGTCGAGCCCGACCTGGACCAGGACCCTCAGGTCCGCGAGCAGTTCGAGAAGGGTCTTCCCATCTTCACACGGCGCAATGGCACCCGAGCCCAGGCGCTCGGTCCGGCGGCCTTTCGGAGCTACGCGTGGGACCGGTTCCTCGATCAGTGGCGACGAGTCCCGCCGGGCGAGAGCCGGAAATACCGTTTCGTCGGCCTGAGGCGCGGCGAAGCGACCCTGCGGATCCGGCCTCGGATGACGCCCACGCCATCGGGGAACCGCATCGAAGCGCGCATCGGCATCGAGTCGGAGGATCCCCAGCTCTTCGAGATGGAGATCGGTCGTCTCCTGTTGTTGCCGCTACCGGCGAGCGCCACCGAGGACGGAGTGGTGGACATCGTCATCGAGTTCCCCGCCGAGGAGAGCGAGGGCCCAATCGACTTCACCGAGCCGGAGTCGCTCGAGGTCGCGCAGCTCGCCTCCGGATTCGGCTGGAATCTCACGCTCGGTCTGTTGATCGACGCGATCAAGCTCTCGTTCGTCGCCGCGCTGGCGATCTTCGGCGCGAGCTTCCTGAGCTTCCCGGTCGCGACGCTCATGACCACGCTGCTGACTCTGATCGCGCTGTCGAGCAACTACCTCATCTCCGCCTCGCTCGAGCCGGGTGGGACGCTGTACGACGAGAAGTGGGGAGTGCCGACCACCGAGCGCCCGAGCGACACGGCAGGCGGCGCCGTGGAGGCGGTCTTCGATCGGCTGGAGTGGGCGGGGCTCCGCGTCGCCATGGTGCTGCGCAAGTACGGAGAGATCGCTCCGACGTCATCGATCGTCGAGGGTCGCGAGGTCGGAACCGCAACCCTCGCGCAGGCGGCGCTGTGGATCGGTGGGCTCTGGACGGGGTCCGTTGCGGCGGTGGCCTGGCTCGTCTTCCGGCGTCGCGAGATCGCACGGGTCCAGGTGTGAAGGGCGGCTCCGCATGAGAAGGGATCGACGCGTCCAACTCGCCGCGCTCGTCATCACGCTGGGCTGTCTCGTCGCGATCGCCAGCCTTCAGCCGGTGATCCGCGACGAGCGGGATTCGCTCGAGATCGCGGTCGACTCCGAGCGCAACGCCCAGCTCCCTCCGGATCTCGCGGTGCTCAACGCGGCGCTCGGCGGCTTCCGCAGTTGGATCATCAACTTCATGTGGCTCAGGGCGACCAAGCTCCAGGAGGAGCACCGGTTGTACGAGGCGGAGCAGCTCTCGCGTTGGATCACCCAGTTGTCGCCACATTTCGACCGCGTCTGGACCTTCCAGGCGTGGAACCTCGCGTTCAACATCAGTCAGCAGGCGGACACGGACGCCGACCGCTGGCGCTGGGTGACCGCCGGCATCGACCTCCTCCGTCGCGACGGGTTGGAGATCAATCCGCTCAGCAAGCAGATCCACCGCGAGCTCGCCTGGTTCTTCTGGTTCAAGATCGGCGACGTGTTCGATGAGTCGTACCGTTACTACCGACGCGCGCTCGCCGACGAGTGGCAGGAGAATCTCGGTACGCCGGCTGGCGAGAGCACCGCAGTCAACCTCGAGCAACTCCGCGCGGACGGGTTCCGCCCGATCGCGATCGCTCCGCGTTACCCGGAGGAGTTGGCGCAGCTCGACCCGAGCTTCGATGTGGCGATCGAGGCGCTCTCCGATCTCGAGGAGGGTCTCGATCGATCGCTGTTGATCGAGATGACCTCCGGGGAGCTCGACGAGCCGCCGACGATGCGCGCCGAGGCGCTCCAGCGGATACGGGACGATCTCCGGGTCGCCGGCCGCTTCGATGAGTTCGTTTCCTTCCTGCGCGCGCGTGTGCTTCGCGAACAGTATCGGATGGACCCCAACCTCATGCTCGACATGATGGAGGTGCTCGGGCCGTTCGACTGGCGTCACGAGGCGAGCCATGCGGCCTACTGGGTCGTCGAGGGGGCGCTGCGCTGGGCCAAGCAACAGCGCGAAGTGCGCTTCCTCGCGTCGGATCCCGACTACCGCATCGTGATGGACCAGCCCTTTCTGCTGATGAGTCTGAAGAAGCTCGCCTTCGAGTCGGGTCGGATCGACCGCGATCCCGCCACCGGACGATATGCGCGCTCTCCCGAGCCGCGGTTCATCCGAGCATACGAGGACGCGCGCTTCACCAACGCGACGGACAACGCCCGAGACCTCTTCCAGCGGGACCTCGAGGCGGCGACGACCACCTCCTACTTCTTCGGGGACGACCGACTGGTGCGACGCTACTTCGAGCGCCTGCAGGTCGACTTCGGCGTCGACACCGACCTCGAGACCTTCGTCGAGGGGCAGCTCCGCGCCGAGGTAGAACGCAACGTCGAGGCGGGGATGGATCGCTTCTCTGCCCTGCAGTCGCTCTGCGTCAACGTCTTCACGCGGGGCTACGCGATCGGGCGCGAGGACGTGGCGCTTCGCTTTCGCGATGCCGCCCAGCGGCTCCTCTCCAGTTACGCCGTGTCGGATCCATCACTTCCGAGCTTCGACGAGTTGTTCGAGACGACCTTGTTCGGCTACCTCTGCTCCTCGCCGGTGACGGCGACCGTGGCGGAGAAGTCGCGGGTCTGGCGAGCGATGCCCCCGGAGACTCGGGCGCATCTCCTCCCGAAGCAGTTGCCGGCCGGGACGCTCGAGGAGTATCTGAAGGCGCTCGCCCGCTCCACCGGAGAGGAGGTCGAGGTCCTGTTCCCCCGCAACTGAGTCCCCCGGCCGCGTGGGCACCGGAGGTCGGGTTCGGTTAGAATCGCACCGAACGAACCCGGAAGGCGACACACTTCATG
>JAGQRC010000040.1 GCA_020425835.1 Planctomycetota bacterium
ACAGCCGCGAGGCGCGGTGTTCCACGAACCCTTCATTCGTCGGAGCCGTGTCCCGGACGGACACGCATGGTTGTCCTTCCGGGGTTGGTTTGGGTCAGCGCTCGTTCAGCGCGGTTGAGATGCGACCGTTGCCTGAGCGAGGCGCGCTCGGGGTAGTCGGGGGTCGGAGCGCTGGAGGACACACCGTCCGGCGCCACAACGGAGGAGGTTCTCGTGCGGCGAGTGGAGTCAAGTCACGTGAGACCGGGGAGCCAGCGGGAGTTCGGTCGGGCGCTCTGGGTCAGCGTCGCGACCTTTGCGATCGTCAGCCTCCTGTTTCTCGGTCACGGGGATGCCGAGGAGGGGTCCAAGCTGAACCCACTCTCGATCAAGTTCGAGAAACCTCGCACCGTCACGATCTATCCGGGGACCGATGTCGAGAACGACGTCAGCGGCATTCCCAAGGCGGGTCGTGTCTACTGGTACCTGCCGTACACCTTGACCAATACCGGCTCCGATGCCGAGAAGTTCTTCGTGAGCGTCAAGGCCTCGTCGGACAAGGATCGCAGCTACAGCGACCTTGCGCTCGGATACGTCGAGCAGAAGATCGAGCGCATCGAGCGCCGGAAGCTCCACTCGAAGGTCGATCTCGTCGCTGAGGGCAAGAGTCTCGCTTCGTACCAGACCTACGCTCCTGGCCAGAGCCGCGAGTGCGTGGCGATCTTCAACCCGCTCGACCCCGAAGCGGACAAGATCGACGTCTTCTTCCACGGGCTCGTCAACGACATCGTGTTGGAGCCGATCGGCGACGGTCGGTTCCGAGTGACGGAGCGCGTGCTGCGAGTCACCTTCGAGCGTCCAGGCGACGAGTTCTACACCTCGCTCGACCAATTCAAGTTCAAGAGCAAGACGTGGATCACGCTCACGAAAGAGACCAGGAAGAGGGGCGGTCAGTAGGGCCGCGTCGAGTGTTGGAGAAGCCGAAGGTAGACACGGAGACGAGCCGAGGCGCGGAGGCGGACTTTGAGGCCGCTCACTCCGGGTTCGTCCGCTCGCTGACCGTCGAGGAGCAGCAGCTGCTGATCCTCCGAGACGAGCTGTACGACGGCTCGTGGGAGGACATGCGGCGAGATCTCGAGGATCGGCGCGACGGAAAGCCGTACATCTACAAGCTGATCCATCGCATCGAAGAAGACCTGCAGCGAATCGAACGCCTTTCGGGCTACGAGCGAGAACACAGCGTGAATCTGGGAGAGTTCCTCGACGAGTGACCCGGCCGTGCGACCGAGACCGGGTCGCGTAGCGGAGGCCAGTGTCGATCGACGAGGGTGGGGCCGATGACGGGCTGAGACCGTCGAGACCGGCGACTTCGGAAGGAATGAAGCGAGTGCGAAGCAAGACGAAGGCAGAGGCTCCTCGCCGGTGGCTGGGGTCCACCCGTGGGTGGATCGTGGCGTTGCTCGCGGTTGTCGGCGCCGTTGGCTGTTCCGGCAGCTCCGAGCGGGAAATGTCCCACAGCACTCCGCGAGAGATGATCTCGGCGGACGGCCGACTCGAGAAGAAGGTTCCGGACGACGAGCTGGCGCGAGTTCGGTTTCGCGAGCTGTGGACGTCCAACGTCGGGAGTTCGATCGAGCAGCTCTGGTACCTCGGAGGAGACCTCTACCTGACGACCAAGGGCACGCGCACGAGCCACCGCCTCATCAAGGTGAGCGGCTCCAGCGGCAAGATCGAGTGGGCCTTCGATCTCACCGGTCGTCCCGAGTTTCGTCCCACGGTCTACGAGTACCCGGAGGAGCTCGCACGCGAGCGCGAGCTGTGGCTCGTCCAGAACGATCGACTCCACTGTCTGGACGACGCGTACGGCCTCGAGCTCTACAACATCGATACGAAGGTCTCGGTCTCGACCCCGTGCGAGGTCGGACCGGAGCGGGTGTTCATCGGAACCTGGGACCACCGCGTCTACGGATTCGGCAAGGCGAGCCGGATCCACGAGTGGACCTACCTCACCGATGCCCCGGTGGTGGCGGCCCCGACGCTCGCGAAGCTCATGGTCTACGCGGGCAGCGAGGACGGACAACTCTACGCCTTCAACGAGGGAGCCGGTTACCAGGAGGGTGAGTCCTGGGTCCACCGCACGGGTGGCAAGATCGTCAACAGCCCGTGCTGCTATCGCGATCGGATCTACGTCGGATCGTGGGACTACAAGCTCTACTGCCTCGAAGAGTTCCGAGGCTTGACCCGCTGGGCCTATCCGTCCGGAGCCCCGGTCGTCAGTGGCGTTTTCCCGTTCAAGGACTCGGTGTTCGCAACGATCCGGGACGATCGAAACCCGCAAGCCATGACCACCTCGGTGATCGCGTTGAACGCCGACACCGGGGATCTCCAGTGGGAGCGCAAGGGGCTGGACCAGGTGCTCGCCGCGGACGCGATCCATTGTCTCGTTCTCGACGGAGACCGGAAGCTGCACGGTGTCCGCCACACCGACGGCCAGACCGACTGGCAGCTCGACGTCAGTCGGTACGCGTTCGTTCTCGGCCAGGATGCCCGGCAAGGCGCCGAACGGGAGCGCTGGGGACGCCTGGTGCTCGCGACCCGCGACGGCATCATTCAGAGCATTCAGCCGAAGAGATAGGGCGGACCACACGCTCGATCACGAAGGCCTCGAGTGAGCGTTCGGCATCGGTGACCAACCGGAGCCCGAACGTACACTCGGGGCTTCTTGCATCATCGATCTCATGGTCGGACGCGGCGACTTGCCGGAGCAGGGCCGCAAGCGCGGAGGCGATCCGGACCCACGGGATCCAGGCCACGTGACCGTCGACCTCCAAGAGTGGATAACGGTGGCGAAGGTCTCTCGGCACCCCGGCGGATCGCAGGAGTTCGAAGACGGACGCGTGCCGTCCGTGACCGATCGCGATGCGATCGCCGTTCGTGCAGCCTCGCCACTCGAGTTCCCTGGAAGAGGACGGAAGCCAAACGAGACCGGCGTCGCTGCTCCGGATTCGAGCCTCGCCAACTCCGACCCGCTCGACTCGGGCGGGAATCCACTCGAGTTCGATCTCCTGCTCCGGTGCCTGTCGAAAGGGATGGGGCGGACGAGGTGCCGTCGTCTCTCGGCGGAACAGATGGAGCCAACTCCCGACGCGCTCCAGGTTCCACCCCTCGGGCAAGCAGTAGCGGTGCCCGTCGCTTCCGCCGACGAATCGATCCACCGCCCGTCGATGGTCTCGGTTCAGCCCCTGGGTCCCCGGGTGAAAGCAACACCACAACGCATCGAGCCACTCCATCGCCCGTTCGGATCTCTTGGCCGGATCCGGGGTATCCATGAGCAGACTGGCCATCTGATCGCCGCGGATCGCGACCGCGATCGGTGACACTCCGCCGTGTTCGGTGACGGCTCGGCAGGCGTCGCTCCTCAGCCCGAGGATCGCTCGGTCCACCTTCGGGTTGAAGCGTCGAAGTGTCGGAAGCAGTTCGTGCCGGATGCGGTTTCGCGTGTGGGCGAGGCTCCGATTGCTCGAGTCGTCGCGACAGCCGACGCCGTGCTGCTCGCGGGCTCGAACCAGGGCCGCTCGTTCGACATCGAGAAGGGGGCGAATCAAGCGTCCCCCTGTCGAGATCGGTCGCTCGAACGGGATCCCTCGGAGTCCACGCAGTCCGGTTCCCCGCACGATGTTGTGGATGACCGTCTCGACTTGGTCGTCCGCGGAGTGGCCCGTCGCCACGAAACCTACCCGGTCATGGATGACCCACGTCGAGAAGCGCTCGAGACGGAGTTCTCTGGCCGCCACCTCTTCGGAGATCCCACGGCGCGCTCGGTGCGTGCGCGTGTCCACCACGTCGACCCGCAATCGCACGCCCAAGCGGTCCGCGATTCGAAGGCAGAATGCGGCATCACGGTCCGCTTCGGAGCCGCGGAGGTCATGGTGGACGTGGCCGAGAGTGAGGTGGAGATCGGGACGATGCCGAACGATCCACTCCGACAGCAGCAGCGCGAGCGCCGTCGAATCAGAGCCGCCGGAGAGAGCGACCCGAACGTGCGCCCGCTCGGGCAACTCGAAGCGCTCCATTCTGCGGGCGAAGATCGGGTACGCGTCCATGACGAGATCATAGACGCGGCGGCCTCAACCCGCGACCCGACGCGCGTGCCACCGCTTCCAGCTCGCCTCGAGATGATCGAGGGAGCGGAAGGGGCTCTCCGACCGAACCGCTTCCTCGACGGGTCCCACGGCGAGCGCCCGGAAGAACTCGAGCGCCTCGCGGAGCCCCATGCGTTCGATCAAGAACTGCGTGACCGAGTTGGACTGGGCGTAGAACAGCGCGGCACGCTCCGCTTCCGGGTACTGCTCCCGCGAGAACAACTCGGCGAGACCGAACTCCGTCCCGTCCCGGAGCGCGTCGACGACGACGCGCGCGTAGTACTGCTGCTTGAACTCCGGCTCCTCCGTCGTGGCGAGCCCCTCATCGAGCCAGAGCGGTGGGCGGGTCTCCAGGCCGACGATCGAAGGGATCAGGACGTGACAGATCTCGTGCGGGAGTGTGGCGGATTGGAACTGGGGCGCAGAGGCGTCGAAGTGGATCTCGTGGCCGAAGCACTGGCCGAGACGATACTCGTGTCGGGTGACACCGGAGCTCCACGGAGGCGGCGAAGCGGACGATCGGAAGGCGTCCTGGTTGGGATGGAGGTAGACCGCGACCTTCTTCCTCAAGGGCTGCGCCCCGCGAAACCACTTCTGTCGCAACCGTTGAAGGTGATGCTCGAGATGGCGACCCACCTCCTCCGCGCGTTCGCGGATCGAGTAGTGGATCTTGAAGTTGGGCGTCTCCAAGACGCCGGGCTTCGCCTCGGCGTCACTCCAGCGCCTCACCGGCTTCGCCAGGGCGATCGTCGAGCTCTCCTGGAGAATGGCCTCGGCAGCCCGACGGAGTTCGACCACGTGCTTCTCGCCGTGGATCGTCTCGTGTTCGGGGCCGGCGAGGATCGCGTAGAGATCGGCTGCCCGAGCGAGGTTTCCCGATCCCTCTTCGGTGAGCGCGAGGTAGTAGACGATCGCCGGATGTCCGGGAAGCACCTGATATGCCTCACGAAGGTGGTCCCGCGCCGAGTCGAGCTCACCGTTCTCGATCAGAGGCCGAACCGACTCGACCTCGCAGAAACCGAGGGGGACCCGGACGTACTCGATCAGGTCCGGGTCGTGACTGAGGGCGAGTCGGTAGCGCTCGCGAGCTCGGTCGAAACGTTCTTGTCGAACCGCCTCGTGCCCCGTGCGCACGGCGACCCTGGCGAAGCGTTCCCGCCAAGCGTCGCGGCGTTCCGGGTACTCGTCGACGAGCGCCTTCGCCGAAGTGAATGCCGCTTCGACGTCGTCTTCGATGAGGGCGCGCTCCGCGCTCGACTCGAGCTCCGCCATCAGCCGTCGACCCTCACGGAGGGCGGCGAGCCGTTGGCCCAGCGCGGCGTCGCTCGGCTCGAGCTGCAGCCCCTCGTTCAGATATCGCTCGGCGACATCGAATCGATGGGCATCGAGCGCCTCTCCGCAGCGTCGTCCGAGCGCCTCGACCAGTGATCGGCGCGTGGAGGCTTGGGAGTTCTCGGCCAACGCCCGACGGAGGAACTCGATCGCCTTGTCGAGATCGCGGTGCTGGAGGAGCTTCTCGCCCGTCTTCTCGAGGTACTCACCATCGCTCTCCTTGACGATCTCGCGGATGTCCCGTCGTCGGAATCGCATCATGCCGTAGGGGAGTTCGACCTCGACGAGATCACCCACCTCGGCCCGGATCTTCCCGCGGATCTGATTCCCGTTCGTCAGCACGACGATGTCGGCATGGATCGCCGGCTCGCAGATCGCGCTCACGACGAGAAGCGTCGCGACGCCGAGGAGGAATGGAGTCCCGCGGCGCCGGACCGCCGTCGACAGTTCTCGCGTTTGCATGGCGTCTTCCCTCGGGCTCGGAGTCGCGCCGGGACGGTCGAGTCGGCCCTCGCCTGTCTTATCGGACGGTCCGGGGCCGGCGTTCGGTGGTTTCTCGTCGGTCGCAGTGGAATGACTTCGATCGGCCAAACTGTTACACTTCCCGGCTTTCTCGCCGACCTGGCCGGGTCCGCGACCGGTCTGAGAATTGGGCGCCTCGAGACCGTCGCGGTCCCGGTCCGAGGCTCGCGAAAGGCGTTGTGGTGTCCGACGACCCGACCCGAGCTCAAAAGTCGACCACCTCCGGTGAGGACTACACCGATCCTCTCGCGCAGCGGTACGCGTCGGCGTCGATGAAGACGTTGTTCTCGCCCCGCCGCAGGGCGCTGGCCTGGCGCGACCTCTGGATCGCTCTGGCCGAAGAGGAGCGAGCGCTCGGTCTCCCCATCGACGCCAACCAGGTGGCCGCGCTGCGCGCCCACCGGGACGAGCTCGATCTCGACCGAATCGCCGAGCACGAGGAGCGGCTCCGACATGACGTGATGGCGCACATCCACCACTTCGGAGAGGTCGCTCCGGAAGCTCGCGGGATACTCCATCTCGGAGCCACGTCGTGCTTCGTGACCGACAATGGCGACCTCGTGCTCTATCGCGAGGCGTTGACGATCATCGGGCAACGCTTGTTGCGATCGATCCATGCCCTGGCCCGTTTCGCTCGCGAGCATGCGGACCGGCCGACGCTCGGCCTGACGCATCTCCAGCCCGCTCAGCTCACGACGGTCGGGAAACGGGCAGCGCTCTGGCTGCAGGATCTGGTCGACGTTTGGCGAGAGGTCGATCGCCTTCGCATCGAGCTGCCCTTCCGCGGCGTGAAGGGGACGACGGGAACCCAGGCGTCCTACCTCCAACTGTTCGGAGGGCGACACGAGGACGTGGAGGAACTCGAGCGTCGAGTGTCGGCTCGGATGGGCTTCGACCGCGTCTTTCCGCTGACGGGACAGACCTACTCTCGGCTCTGGGACCATCGCGTCGTCAACCTGCTCTGCGAGATCGGCATCGTGCTCCACAAGATGTCGACGGACCTGCGACTCCTGCAGAGCTGGGGCGAGATCGAGGAACCGTATCGATCGACGCAGATCGGGTCGTCCGCGATGCCCTACAAGCGCAATCCGATGCGGGCGGAGCGCATGGGGGCGCTCTCGAAACACTTGATGGCGTTCCCGACGAGCGTCGGGACGATGGCAGCGACCCAGTGGTTCGAGCGCACCCTCGACGACAGTGCGCTGCGCCGATTGACGATTCCCCAGGCCTTTCTGACTGCGGATGCCCTCTTGATCATCGCGCGCAATGTCTGCGACGGCTTGATCGTCCATCCTCGGGTCATCGAGCGTCGGCTCGCAGATCAGCTCCCGTTCATCGCTGCCGAAGAACTCCTGATGTTGGGGGCGTCCCGCGGAGGGGACCGCCAAGAGCTGCACGAGAGGATCCGAAGGCTCGCTTGGCAGGCGGCGCAGGAGATGCGCGAAGAAGGCGCGCCGAACGGGCTGCGCGGGATGTTCGAGGCGGATGACGTGCTCGGACCGTTGCTCGCCGAGCTCCCGCCGTGGGAGGCGACTCGTTTCACCGGTCGCGCTGCGGAACAGACCCGCGCTTACCTCGATGACGTCATCGCGGCCCTTCCCGTACCACCGGAGGACGAACTCCGCGAGTTGACGGTTTGATCGACCATGCGTGACGAGGCGCTTCGTGACGGGCTCGTGGTCTTTCGGTCGAGTCGCGAAGTGAAAGTGCGCGTCGCGGCCGAGGAATGGACCTGTGAGCTCCGAGGATCGTTCCGACGTCGCCGGGAGACGGTGGTGGTCGGAGATCGAGTTCGGGTCGCGCAGCGATCCGAACTCGCCGGAGTCATCGAAGAGATCCTACCGCGTCGGAACTACCTCTCCCGACGGCGAGAGGTGGGAGGGGGACGGGAGCTTCTCGTCGCGAGTAATCTCGATCAGGTCGTCGCCGTTTTCGCGGCCCGGCGTCCCCGGCCGAAGCTCGGCGCCCTCGACCGATTGCTGGTTGCCGCCGAGCACCGTCGACTTCCCGCCCGGATCGTCCTGAACAAGATCGACCTCGGCGTCGACTCGGCGTTGGACCAGGAGCTCCGGGACTACGAGTCGATCGGCTACGCCGTCTCGCGGGTCAGCGCCGCAACGGGAGAAGGACTGACCGCGCTCGAGTCTGCTCTCGCCGGGCGCGTCTCCGTCGTGTCCGGACCGTCCGGGGCCGGGAAGTCATCGTTGCTCAGTCGTATCTTGGGCATCGAGATCCGCGTCGGCGAGGTCAGCGAGCACAACGAGAAGGGCCGCCACACGACGACGGCGGCGACCGGCTACGCAGAGCCCGGAGGCGGGGCGTTGATCGACACCCCCGGGTTCCGGGACTACGGGCTCTGGGACCTCGAGCCAGCGGATCTCGCCGGGTGTATGCCGGACATCTTCCGATTCGCGGGAGATTGCCGCTTTGCGAACTGCCGTCACCGCGAAGAGCCGGACTGCGCGGTTGTCGCCGCGGTCGACGCGGGGGATGTCTCCGCCCGCCGTCTCCGGAGCTATCGCGGTATACTCGACTCCTTGGGGTGAGCCGCCCGGTCCCGATCGCGATCCATTTCGGCCGCGAGGTTCTGCCGGTTCGCCCGTCTGAAGGACGCGGTCAGCGGCCCGACCCCGGGTCCGGTTCTGCACCCCGTGACCGACGCCGAGTCGGTTCTGCGCGTCGACGTCCGTGGGAGAGCGGGAGCGCGAGTGATGGATGATCGACTCCGACTGGAGCTGGTGGAGCGTGCCGCAGCGGGCGATGGCGCGGCCTTCGCCGAACTCGTCGAACACCATCGTCGAGTCGCGGCCGGAGTGGCCTACGGTATCGTCAAGGAGGAGCACCTCGCCACGGATGCCGTCCAAGAGGCCTTCTTCAAGGCGTTTCAGGGCCTTCGAGATCTCAAGGACCGCGAGCGCTTCCTGCCGTGGTTCCTGAGCATCGTACGGAGCGCGGCTACCGACGTGATCCGTCGTCAGATCCGCTGGGACAGTCGCGAGGTGAGCTACGGCGACGAGTTCCGCGGCGAGCCTCCGCGATCGACCGGAGCCACCGCGCCGCCGGACGAGGCGATCGTCCGATCCGAGGAAGCGAGCACCGTGAGGACCGCGCTCGAGTCCCTGTCCGACGAGTATCGGGAGATCATCCTGCTCAAGCACATGGAAGGGCGCTCCTACCGGGAGATCTCGCGACTGCTGCGACTCAGCGTCCGAGCGGTGGAGTCCCGGTTGTTCCGAGCCCGTCAGCAGCTCAGCAAGAAACTCGAGCTCTTACGTGCGAAGGACGCCGAGCCGACGCCGAATCTCGGTCGGCTGCCGAGTAGTTCCGATCGAACGAGCGTCTCTCTGGCGATGGGAGCGACGGCCACGGGTCGAGGGCAACGACCCGTCGGCGGTGAGACCCGACGAAGGACCAGATCGTGAATACGCATACCACCTGCGCACTGGCCGCACGCTGGATCGAGCTCTCCATGGACGGGGAACTCGCCCCGGAGCAGGAGTCCCAGCTGGAGGAGCACCTCGACCGTTGCGGGGACTGCCGAGAGCGTTTCGAGCGGTCGATGTCCGAGCGCCGGTTGCTCGAGGACGAACTGGGCCGGTGGTCCGGCGAGTTCGACGAGTTGCTCGCGAACCGGATAACCGAAGCCAGCATCGAGAGGTTCGCGGTCGCTCGTGCCGCGGAGCGCGAACGCGAACAGCGCCGAGGCTATCGCCGAACCGTCCGGCGGGCAGCGGCCGTCTTCCTGATGGGGAGTGTCGCGTTCGGGATCGTCTGGGGCGCGATCCAACTCTCCAACCCGGGTCGACGGGCACGTGCCATCGCGATGGCCACTTGGAGTGGTCCGACACCGCGGTTCATGGGAGCGGAGGAGT
Organism: Planctomycetota bacterium; assembly: GCA_020425835.1. The sequence continues at coordinate 9,848 of JAGQRC010000040.1, forward strand.
CCGGCTCGAGTCGCATGCTCAACGGGTACGAACCCGTGACGGTGCCCAAAGACTGCACGCTCGAGCTGTCCTATCCCGATGGTTCGCGGGTGGAAGTCACCGGGCCGAGTCGGTTCGAGCTGCAGTCCGAAACGGGGCGGCGTCTCTTCCGACTCGAAGAAGGGCTGGCGGTTTTCTCGATCGAGCACACCGCGGACAGCTACGTCGTGACGACTCGTCTCGGCGGAGTGAAGGTCATCGGCACGGAGTTCACCGTCGAGCACGACGAGTCGCGGAACCAAACCGGGGTGCTCGTCGATCGAGGGAAGGTCCAGGTGTGGCGCCGAGACCAGCCCCGTTCGGTGGTGACCCTCGGCGCCGGGGACGTGGCGAGGATTCCCGGCCGGCAGGACGGACACGGCATCTTGCAGGTCTTCCGCGACGCCGCGACCGTGAGCCCCGCGGCAGCCCCGGTGTCGGACCGCGAGTCGCGCGTCGGGGATCGTGGACCGGGCGAAGGGTCGCGCCCCTCCTCAGTTGTGCCCGAAGCCGACGGGCCGAGCACCACGGGCGACTCGCCGCCTCGCCCCAAGCTCGATATGCCCGTACCGGGCGGCCAGCGCTGATCCACCCACGCCAAGTACGTTTCTGAGATCTCACGCAAGTCCCGATCGGCAGGGGCGGGAAACCCCGCGTTCGAAACGAACCGGTGCTGGTGGTGCCGTCGGGATCTGCTACACTACGCGCCGGCTCGAAGTTGCATAAGACTCCCGGCGATCGATGAATCCGAAGGCCGTCTATCCTGGCCGTTGTCGGCGTCGTCGTCGGAACTCTCGTGACTCGGAGGAGGGTCCCATTCGAAGCGATATCCGCATCTCGAACCAAGATCCCGACAGTACAGTGCTGATTCAGGGGGCTCGTGGGGCCGGCAAGCGGTCGTTGGCTCGATCGCTCCACGCTCGTTCGCGTCGTGCTGCGCGGGAGTTCCGCGTTTTCAGTTGTCGGGCGTGCTCACCCCTGGAGGTCCGGCGCCTGTTCCTGGGCGAGCGACACGGAGATGCCCGAGGGCGGCAGGTTCGATACCAAGGATTGCTCGAGGGGATCGGCGAGGGCACGCTCTACCTCGACGAGGTGGAACAGCTCGATTTCGACATGCAGCGGATCCTCGCGCGAGTGGTCGCCGAGGGGTTCTTCCGGCCGCTTGGGTCGGCGACGCCGGTCGCGTTTCGCGGTCGGCTGATCTTCTCGACCTGTTCGGACACCGGCTCGGCTTTCGGCGAGACGATTCATTCGGAGCTTCGCGCGGTGATCGGCTCGGACGCCGTCGCGCGCTGCTGAACCGACGCGGACGCTTCACCCCTGCTCGGCGGAGTGGTGGTGTGCCCCGATCAGTCCTCGTCCCAGTCGAAGACGAGTCCGTCGACCAAGAAGAGTCGACGGCCTCGGTACTCCCAGAACTCGAACATCGTTCCGCGCTGCTGAAGCCAAGTCACATCCGCTGGATAGCCCCATGCACCGAGGGCCTCCACTCGGGACATGCCCTCGTGCAACTGCCGTTTCCGCGCGTAGCTCTCGTACTGCTGTTGCGTCAACCCACGCAAGAGGGACTGCCGACGGCCGCTGTCGTTCCATTCGTCGACCCGAGTCTCGAGCGCTTGCTGCTCGTTCGTGATCACCCGCTCCCCGGACCGGACCATTCCGATCCCGGCGAGGAACGCGAACTCACTGACCCATCCCTCGCGGTCGAAGATGAAGCCGAGCTCTCTCAACCTCCGCTCCCTCGCCTCGTCGGTGCGGGAGACGAAGCGATCCGCGAACTTCGGGACCTCGCGCTGCCAGAGTTCGTTCGTCGACAACACGGCACGATGGCGTTCGAGCAGCGCGAGAACCTGATCGGGATCGACGACTTTCTGTTCCGCCGAGGCGAGGTCGGAGAGGATCCGTTCGACGATCCCGAGCGACGTCTTCCGGAACGCTTCGGATTCGGAATCGACGGGATGCTCCAGCGCCCAGCGTGCGATCGCGAGTCTTCTCTCGACCGGAACGACCTCGAGCGACAGCGAGACGAGGTCGAGCATGGTTCGGTCGCTCGGCCCTTCGAACGCGTCGATGACTCGGAGATCCCGCGGGTCGTCGCCGACCTGGAATCGAATCCCCAACGGTAGCGACCGAAGATCCATCGATCGCAGAACGGGGAAGCGAGCGTCTTCCTCGAGCTCGAACGCGAGATCGGTACCGACGAGCGAGAGGTCGTTGCCGACGACGCTCTGGTAGCGACCGACGACCACGACCAACTGCCCGGGCTCCAGCGTCAGGTGCTCGAGCTCCACCGGCAGGAGAGGACGAGACTCGCCGAACGCCAGGCCGAGGAGCGCGGTTGCGAGGAGCCAGTTCATAGTGCCGTACCTTCGATGAGGACGATGCCGCCGATCTCCAGGAAGAGGATCAGGTTTCCGTCGTGGAGCTTGCGGAGGTCGATCATTCGACCCTGGAGGTCCATCTCCCACTGCGGAGTGCCGTCGACGAGGCAGAAATGGAGCTTTCCATAGGCGCCACAGACACAGAGACTCTCGTCGAGGACGATCGGCGCGGTAAACGGATCGAAAGGAACTCGGGAGAT
>JAGQRC010000407.1 GCA_020425835.1 Planctomycetota bacterium
TCGGGGGTTGGTGCCGACATCGACGGCATCCGCTCCGACGCCGATGCCCATCCTTCGAACCGAAGGGCTCGACCGGATCGACGAGATCGACGTCGACGAGCGCGTGGCGACGGTCGAGGCGGGAGTTCCACTCACCGAGTTGCATTCCCAACTGGCCGATCGAGGCCTCGCCCTCGCGGGTGCTTTCCCCGCGCGCTGGCTCGCCGATCTCGGATTCCCGGGGTTCGCGATGGGAACCGTCGGCGGCCTCGTCTGCGACCCGCGCGAGTCCCCGTGTTATCCGTCGCGCGGCCGTCTGCGCGATCAGGTGCTCGGCCTCGAGGCGATCCGAGGCGACGGCACGCCGTTCAAGGCAGGCGGACGCGTGGTGAAGAACGTCACCGGCTACGACCTCACCCGCTTGCTCGTCGGGAGTCGCGGCCGTCTCGGCGTGATCACGCGACTCCACCTCCGACTCGAGTCGTTGCCGGACGTCGTCGTGTGGGCCTCCCTCGACTATCCGGATGACGCGACACTCTTCTCGGCATTGGCCGACGTCCGTCTCTCGGGCCGCGAGCCGTTGCTGCTCGCCGTCGACCCCCACGCGCGCCGCGTGTTGATCGCGGACGCGGGAAGGCGAGAGGTGGTCTACCTCCAACTCGGTCGCCTCCTCGAGCGACTCGCGCGTCCGGTCGAGAATCTGATCGAGATGTCGGGGGCGATGGCGACACTCGATGACCCAGGGCGAGAGTCGGCGCCCGCGGGGGAGCGCCGAGCCGAACGCCCCGCGACCCTGAGGATCCGGGTCCGGTTGCCGTTCCGGCGATGGACGAGTTTGATCCGCGCGCTTCCGCTGACGCGGCTCGACCTCGAGTGGGAATCGATCCACCCGTTCGCCCACTTCGGGATCGCCCGGGTCGAGGGGGAGGCGACAACGGCGCGCCAACGCTTCGAGGACCTTCGGCGGGTCGTGGTGGGGCACGGCGGCAGCGCCGTCGCGGAACGTTGGCCTTCGGGCGATTGGAACGGTGACCCGTTCGACGACGATCGACCGAGCTCCGCGATGCTGCTGCATGCGATCGGCACGGCCTGGGATCCCCGCCGCGTGCTGTGGGGCCATCGAGCTCCAGGGGAAACCTCGACAGAAGGAGGATCGTGAGCGACCCGTCGCCTCCGGGACCGCCGATGGACTTTGGGCCACAGTGGGACACTGGAACGCCGAGGGATACTGGAACGCCGAGGGCTACTGGGGCGTGCGGTGACGCGAAGCCGCGTGCTCCTACCCTCGACGAGTGCGTGCACTGCGGACTCTGCCTCGGGGCCTGTCCGACCTTCGAGGCAACCGGACGCGAACTGCACTCCCCACGCGGTCGAATCGCGGCCCTTCGCAACCTCTCGGCGGGAGGGGCGCCAACGCCGGCAGTGGCGCTCGGTCTCGACGAGTGTCTGGTCTGTCGCTCGTGCGAGAGCGCCTGTCCGTCCGGGATCTCGATGGAATCGATGATCGGCCACTACCGCGCCGATCGTCGCGCGTCGCGGGCGATGAGGCGCCCCCTCCGAGATCGCCTCGAGAGTTGGGCGCTGCGTCACGTCGTCCCTCATCCAGCGAGGTTGCGCGGGCTGTCGCGGTTGACCCGCGCCGCGCGTCCGCTGCTGCGGGCGTGGGGTGTCGAGGTCCCGACCGCGGAGCGACTCCGTTCCATGAGGCTGCGCGTCGACCCGCCACGAGAACCCCGAGGAACGGTGGCCATCCACCGCGGGTGTATCGCGGACGTCTGGTTCCGCCGGGAACTCCAGGCGACGATCGATGTCCTCGTTCATCACGGTTGGCGTGTCGAGCTGTCGGACGCGGGCTGCTGCGGTGCGCTCCATCGTCACGCCGGCTCGTTGCGAGAAGCCGAGAAGCTCGAGGCGGACGCCGCGCGCGCTCTCCTCGCCGGTCGGCCCGACGCGGTCGTTTGCGACGTCGCAGGATGCGCCGCTTCGATGGCGGAACCCATCGGCCGCGCGCCTCACGTGGTCGACTTGAGCGGCCGCATCACCGACACGCTCGGTCTCCTCCACCGGACGGGATTCGCCAGTCCGGCTCGGCCGATCCCGGGACGATGGGTGGTTGCCCCGCCCTGCCACCATCGCCACGGTGCGCTGTCCGAGACGGGAACCCGCGCGATCCTCGGCGCCCTTCTCGAGGAAGGGTATCGCGAGCTGCCGCCACCGGATCATTGCTGCGGCGCGGCGGGCCTGTACATCGTTCGCCACGCACGACGTTCCCGAGAGATCGGTCGACGCGCGCGCGCGCGCTGGGATCAGTGGGTCGACGGTGAATCGGCAACGCCGATGGGGTTGATCACCGGCAACGCCGGCTGCCTGCTCCGGTGGGAGTCACTGCTCGAGAACGGGCCCGGTCGCGTCGTCCATCCGGTGGTGCTCCTGGCCGAGGCCTACGCCGAAAAGTGACGCAGTCCAGGGCTGCCCCCGCTATCATGCGCGCTCCCCTCCCGAGGAAGCGAAGCGCATGTCTCTGGCTCGAACCGAAAAGCGAGTGCCGCCACCGGTCACCGAAGTGCTGATCCTCGGGGGCGGACCGGCGGGGATCGAAGCCGCGCTCGCCGCTCGCGATCAGGGCTTCGAGGTCGCGTTGATCGAGGCCGGTCGGGTCGGGGCCGGGCTCCGCCGATGGGGACACGTTCGTCTCTTCTCTCCCTGGCGCTACAACGTGTCGACGCGGGGACGCCGGATCGCCGAAGCCTCCGGTCGTGCCATCGATGACGACGCACTCGCGACCGGTGCGGAGTTCGTCGCCGACTACCTCGAACCGATCGCGCGATCGGATGCGTTGGCGGACGCGGTCTTCGAAGGGGTGCGAGCCGTCTCCGCAACCCGACGTGACGTCCTCAAGGGTGACATGATCGGGGACTCCCGACGGGGTGACCCACCGTTTCGCGTTCTGTGGGAATCGATCGACGACGCCGACGAAGGCGTGACGGAGTGTCGGTACCTGATCGATGCCAGCGGCGTGTACGACCACCCCAACTGGACCGGGACGGGAGGCGCGCCCGCGCCCGGTGAACGCTCGGCGGACGAATGGATCCGGCGTCACATCCCGGATCCCCTGGAGCGCGATCGCGATCGCTACCGCGGCAAGAAGGTCCTCGTGGTCGGCGCCGGCTATTCGGCCGCCACCGCAGTGCGCGACCTGACGCAGCTCGCCCGGGAGACGACGCGGACCTTCATCGACTGGTCGATCCGGAGCGCCGACGGTCGCCTCCCCGATCTCACCGACGATCCGCTCCCGGAGCGCAAGGCGCTGCGCGACGAGGTGAACGAGCTGGCGAACCACCCCCCTCCTTTCCTGCGGGTCTGGCCGGGGACGGTGGTCGAGGCCTTCGGCGCCGACGAGGTGATTCTCCGTGACCTCGCGACCGATCGTCAGGAACGGCTCTTCGTCGACGAGGTCGTCTCCCTCACCGGATACCGGCCCGATCGAGAGCTGTTGTCGGAGCTCCAGGTCCATCACTGTTACGCGACGGACGGTCTGATGAAGCTGTCGGCGTCGCTGCTTTCTCAGAACACGGGTGGGGATTGCCTCGCCGTCGAGAGCGCCCCGAGCGAAACTCTCCGGAACCCGGAGCCGGGGCTCTTCGTCATCGGCAGCAAGTCGTACGGTCGCTTTTCGCAATACCTGCTGCGCAGCGGCATCGAGCAGGTCGAGTCGATCTTCTCGGAGCTGCTGCCCCGACCCCGACGCTGTCCGTAACGGAGAAGACCGTCCCCGCCCCGAATCGAGGCATCGCCCACGCCGACTCGACGAGAATCGACGCGTGCCTCACCCCGACCCGGAACGATCGCCCCGAGAGGAGCGCTCCCACCCGTGACCGATGCTCCCGCCGATGGGGTCGAAGCGACCACTGTTCCCCTCCTTCCGCCAGGCCCGCTCGACGCGCTGTGGATCCAACTCGGGGGCACACTCTGCAACCTCGAGTGCACGCACTGTTTCATCTCGTGCTCGCCGAAGAACCGTTCGCTCGACCTGATGACCGCCGATGACGTGGAGCCGCTGCTGTGCGAGGCGGAGCGACTCGGGGTGCGAGAGTACTACTTCACGGGCGGCGAGATCTTCATCGTCAAGGAGCTCGAGAGCATCGTCGAGCGGACGATGGGACTGGGACCGGTCACCCTGTTGACGAACGGAACCCTGATCACGGCGGAGCGCGCGCGGCGCCTGGCCGAGATCGAGCGCGCGTCTCGGTACTCGCTCGAGTTCCGAGTGTCCCTCGATGGATTCTGCGCCGAGGACAACGACGCGATCCGCGGACGCGGCGCGTTCGAGCGAGCCATGCGAGGGTTCCAATGCCTGATCGAGGTCGGGTTCCTCCCGATCATCACCGCCACGGAGGTTTGGGAGCCGGAACGGGGCGCCGAGGTCCTCTCGGGGTTCACGGAGGAGCTCCGACGACGAGGCTGCGATCGGCCGCGCTTGAAGATCCTCCCGAGACTCAA
>JAGQRC010000408.1 GCA_020425835.1 Planctomycetota bacterium
CGGACGTCGTAAGTCAGCTCCTGGCGGTTCCGGAGCTCGATGGTGGACTCGAAGAGCGGCTCGCGGCTCCCGCGTTCCGAGTAGCTCACCGTGTAGGTGCCCGCCTCGAGCCCGCCGACCGAGTAGGTCCCCTCCTCGGTGATGGTCGCCATCTTCGTCTCTTCGTTCAGTCCCCCTCGGAACCTCAGGCGACCGCCGGCGAGTCGACGCCCCGTGGAGTCCAACACGACACCGCGAACCTCGGCTCCCCGCTCGAGGACCCAGCGGACCGGGACCTCGCCGCGCAGGCCGGGTTCCTCGACCTCGTGACCGGTGATGGTCCGGGTGATGTACTCGTCATGAGTGATGCGGATGTCGTTCGGACCGACTTCGAGACCGCCGAGGATGAACGAACCGTCGTCGTCGGTCCGACTGGACTGCCCGCGGGGCCCGCCCCGTCGTCGACCGGCCGGCGCCGGATCCTGAGTCTCCGCGCCGGAGGGCGTCGCTCTCAGTCGCGCGTCGGCCACCGGCTTCCCGGAATCGTCGACGATCGTCCCGACGACCCGTGCTCCCGGCTGAACCGCCCACTCGATGTCCTCGGTGCGGTTCTGCGGTCCGACTCGGTAGGGCTCGACCGTCAGCGTCTGGAAGCCCTCGGCCGAGATCTCGAGTTGGTAGTCTCCGCCGCGGATCCCGTCGATCGTGAAGCGACCCTCTTCGTCGGTTCGACCTCCTCCGCGCCGTCCTCCTCTCCCGCCGCGACCGAAATCGGGAGCCGGATCGGACTGAGTTTCCGCCAGCGAGGTCAGTCGAATCCGAGCACCGTCCAACGGCTCGCGGGTCGACCCGTCGATCACCTGGCCGCTGACGATGTACGCCGCCTCGAGCGCGCTCCCGAGAGCGCCCGTTCCGGCAACGACGGCGTCGATGCTCTGGTCCGAGTACCCCGCTGCCGAGGCGGTGACCCGAAGCTCGTCCGCCGAGAGTCCGCCGATCGAGAAGGTCCCGTCGTCACCGGTGTTGCCGCGCTGGAACCCGGACTGGGGCCCGGTCACCATCACGCGGGCCGACGAGATCGGAGCACCGGTCGCGTCGACGACCCGGCCCTCCAGACGCCGCTCCGGCTCGAGGACCGCATCGTGGACGACGCGTCCGCCCTCGACGAGCGCGATGCCCTCGTACCCGTAGCCGGCATGGCCCTTCGCGCGAATCCGAACCTCGTAGGTTCCCGCCGCGAGGCCATCGACCTCGTATGCACCGTCGACATCGCTGCGGCCGACCGAACGATTCATGAAGCCGCGGCGTCCACCGCCCGGACCGCCACGACCGCCGCGTCCTCTCGGACTCGCCCCATCATCCGGGTCCATGGCGACGACGCTCACCTCTGCGCCGGTCACCGCGAATCCTTCGCGTGACGTGACCCGTCCGTAGATGACCGCCGCCGGCGCGAGCCGAATCTCGATGCCCTCGACGTCACCGGTCTCGACGGTGATGCCCTCGACGGTTCCGTCGATCAGTCCCTTGGCCGAGGCGGTCAGCGTGTACTCCGACTCGATGTCGTCGAGGTAGAGCTCGAAGGTGCCATCACCTCGAGTGGTCGCGTTCGCCGCTCGGCCGAAACCTCGGCCACCGCCGCGATTCCCGCCACCTCCACGGCCTCCGCGCATGAACGCGGCGCCATCCCATTGCACCTGCGCCCGAACGCGAGCTCCGGGGACCGCCCGACCATCGGGACCGAGGACGATGCCGCTCACGCGCGGGGCGTAGGCGAGAGAGAGGTCTCCGACCTCGCCCGTCTCGACCTCGAACGAGCCATCGAGGAAGCCTTTCGCGCGGACCTGCAGATCGACGCTCCCCGCCTCGAGACCCGAGAGTCGGAAGCGGCCCTCCGCGTCCGTGGTCGCGCTGCGTCGCGCCCCACCACCGCCGAAGAACGGCATCCCGCGCCGTCCCCCGCCATTGCGCTCCCGGCGCGAGACCTGCGCGCCGGCGATCGGCGCGCCCGACGGATCGACGACTCGTCCGGTGAGGTCGACGCCCGGCGACATCGCGATACGAAGATCGTCACGGTCGGTGGCCGCGGACTCCCGTCCATCGACGAAGCCATCCGCCGTCACATCGAGGCGGTAGGAGCCGGGGGCGAGTCGGTCGAGACGAAACCGTCCATCGACATCCGTCTCGGTCCTCGTGCCGTCATCTCCACCGAACCCGGGAGGGCCGCCACGTCGAACGGCTCTTTGCCGGTCGTTGCCCTCCGCTCGAGCGGCGACCTCCGCCCCCGCGACGGGTTGCCCCGCGTCATCGACGACGATCCCCGCGAGCACCCCGCCGATCGGGACGGTGATCTCGACCGACTGCTCACCGCCGCGCTCGAGGCGAATGCCCTGTTGAGTCGTCGTCTGGTACCCCGCCTTGCCGGCCTGGACCCGGTACTCCCCGGCGGCCAGCCCTTCGATCCGGAACGTCCCATCCGCATCCGACTTCAGCTGTTCGCGGCTCCGGAGACTCCGCATCCAGTCGCCCGGCCCCATCCCGTCATCGCGACTGACTCGAAGCTCCGCTTCGGGAACCGGCACGCCGTCGGGGTCGAGCACGACGCCGGTGATCGTCGCTCCGACATCGAGGACGATCTCGAGTTCGCGAGGCGTGCTCGAGTGCTCCCGGACCTCGGTCGCCGCCCATGGCGTCGCCTTGACCTGGATGTCGTACTCGAGCATCGGGAGACGAACGAACGCAAACGCGCCGTTGCCATCGGTGCGACCGGACTGGACATGATCATTGAGCAGCAGCACGAGCACTTCTTCGAACGTGAAGTAGCTCCCACCGCGGCGAAAGTCCGCCGGATCCATCAGCTCACCGGTGACATGGACCTCGGCCCCCGCCACACCGTTGTACGATGGATCCACGACGCGACCCGCGAGGCGACCCGAGGACAGGAGGGCGACGTCCGCCACCCCTTCTCCATCCGTCACGAACGCGAGCCGTGAGGAGGGCGACGCGAGATAGCCGTCCGCGACGCCCGACACGACGTACTGTCCGTTGGGCACGCCTTCGAACGCGAAACGCCCGTCGCCGTCGGTCGTCACCCGGGCGAGGGGCTTCACCCTCTCGCGGAGCTCCGCCCGCAGGGTCCCGACCGATCCGAAGTCCCGCTCCATCAGCTCGAAGACCGTGGAGCCCCCCTCCTCCTCGAGCTCGGCGAGATCGGTGTGGTACAGCGTGACTCGAGCTCCGGCGCGCACGCTCCCTTGATCATCTCGGACGGTTCCGGTCAACCCGCTCGGTCCCTGCTCGAGATCGATGCGCGCCTCCTCGGTCGAGGGGAGTCCCTCCTCGGCTCGGTCCGGCTGGGGCGCGTCCCCGTAGGTGTCCGCGATGTCGATGTCGTCGGTCGCCGTCGGGGTCTCGACCTGCGAAGTCGACCGGCCGGGACCGTCGAGGTGGACGTCGGAGGATCCGGACATCACGAACCAGACACCGGCACCGATCGCGACGAGCGCCACGGCGATCGAGAGGTTCCTCAGCATGTTCTCTTCTTCCGCAGAGGCGAGCTTCGAGTCTCGGGTGCGCGAGTCAGCAGCGGAGTAGCCCTCTCCAGCCGACTTGCTGTTTCTCGACGGGCAGCTACTGGAGGGTGGGCTCCCGACCCCCCTTGCACCCTTTTTCGGTCGCTCCGGCCGACTCATCGCGGACCGAGTCCGCCGTTCTTCCGCGTTCGTCGACCCGCGGGCCGCCCTCGGGGAACCCCGTGAGCACACCGGAATCTCGTCGGCGCACGGGCTCCCCCGCCGGAACGATTTTTCCCATGGCGGGACAGTCGATCCGCCTGCCCTCCGCTTCGCACCCAACCATCCGTGAACGCTCGCCCCACTTCCGTGAGGCGGCTCGAGGACGGTGCGAATGTCCCCACCCCTGCGACACTCTCGAACGCCGACCGGAGCCCCGTGGCGCATGGCGGGTCCTGACGGCGCGCTCCGCGCTCCGATGCTCCTCCCGGCGGCGACCTTCGGCGCCGCGCTGTTCCTCGGCTCCCAGTGGGGAGAGACCCCAAGCGCCGCGGTCGCTGCCAGCGTCGTCGTGGTCGCGATCGTCGGCCGACGACGCCTCCGCGGCGACGTCCTCCGATGCGTGCTCCCGTTCGTCGTCGGTCTGCTCGTTCGGACCGATGCGCGATCGATCGAGCTTCCCGTCGGGCCCCACCGAATCGAAGGGGTCATCCTGCGAGGGCCTCGGGCCACGCGACCCCGCTTCGGCGCGGCCGGATTCCGGGTGCGGATCGAGCTGGACTCGGTCGATGGCTCTCCCGTCCACGGACGGATTCCGTTGCACGTTCCGGAGACCGAGATCGGGCGAGGCGACCGAATTCGCGCCGACTGTGTCGTTCGCACCACCGGCGCAACTCCCGCCGTGACCCATACCGAACAGCTCTGCGTGCTCCAGAGCGGCCCGCTCGCGCCGCTCGATCGATGCCGGCACGAAATCCGACGCAGCTG
>JAGQRC010000409.1 GCA_020425835.1 Planctomycetota bacterium
CAAGGCGCGATGCAGGAAGCGCCACGGCTCGCGCGGTCCGTCGTGCGGCGCGAGGATGCCGGCGTTGGTCGCGATGTCCTCCAGGAACCGAGTGGGACTGGAGCCCCAAACCTTGAGCCGCGTCTCCAACTTGGAGTCGCCCGTGATGAGTTCGATCAGCGTGTCGTCGAGCTCGTCCGGAGTGAAGGTGACCGATTCACGACTCTGGAGCTCGAGCGCGAGAACGGAGAGGAGGCGACGCGCCGAGCGCGGGTCGGTCACCGACTTCGGCTCCGATCCGAAGCCGCGGGTGAGGAGGAGTTCGGTGGCTGCTTGGTAGAGGCTCGAGCGGTTGGGCGGGAGGTGCGGTTCGCGGAGCGCCAGCATGCAGACCAGGGTGAGGAGGAGCGGATTGCCGGTCAGCTCGAGCAATACCGGCTGCTTCTCGATGCGTCCCCAGACCTCCTTCGCCTTCTCGGCGCCGACCCAACCGGCGATCAGCGTCTGACGTCGCGCGGCAGGCAACGGGCTCAGGTTCGCGCGTCGAAACCCGGCCGGCTCCGTCAGTCCGACCGGACGACTCAACACGACCAGACTCACCCCGGGGAGTTCCTCGGCCATTGTCTCGATCTGACGCCGCGCGTGCTCGACGCTGGCTGGATCGACCTCGTCCAATCCGTCGAGGAGCAACCAGACCAACGGGGACCGGCGATCGCTGGACTCCGTGGAGTCGCTCACCTGCGCTCGCTCGTGCAACGCGTTCGCGAGCCCATCGGCGCGCACCGCGTCGCACGCCTCGCGCAGGTCGGACTCGGCGAGGGCGAAGGGGTGCACCGCGTTTCCATGGAAGTCGAGCCACCGCTGGATCGACACGTACACCGGGATCGGGCCTTCTGGCTCTCCGGCGAGCTCCCACGCGAGATGACGCGCGACCGTCGACTTCCCCGCCCCGGGATCCCCGACCACGACCCAGCGTCCCGGTTCGCTCGAGGGAAGCTCCAACAACTGGCGCAGGGTGAGCGGGCGTCCGAACCGGAGCTTGTCGGGCTCCGACGCGTCGTCGTTCCGCCCGGACGGCGATCCGCGATGCTCACCGGCGAGACGATCCGGCTGCTCTCGTTCCGGCAGGACCTCGAGCTCGACGAAGACCTCACTGAGATCGGCGCTCCGCGCCTCCGGGAAGAAGGGAACCAGACGCGAGTGCGCCGTGCGCAGGTAGGCCCGCCACTGCGCGACCGGATCGGGTGCCGTCGCCGGCTCCGCCGGCGCGCGGAGCGCGGCGGCGCGGTCTCGCACGACGGTGGCGACATGGCCCCACTCGTGATCGGAGTCCTCCGCTTTAGTGACCGGCGTATGCGACACGAGCTGGAGCTCGGAAACGCGGGAGTGCTTCCACCCACAAGCGTCGAGGAGGACGGGGAGCACCTGGGCGCCGCCCTGCCCATGACGGTCCATGATCTCCGGCAGCTCGTGCTCGTAGATCCACTCGGAAGCCAGGAACTCATTGCTGACGATCACCAACACGATCGGCGCGCGTCGAAGTGCATCGAGGATCTCCGGCTTCCAAGTCGTCCCGGGCTCCATCTCGTCATCGATGAAGAGGCGAATCTCTCCCTGGATCTCGAACTGGCGGAGGCGCTTTCGCAGCGGCTCCACCGCGTCCCGATCGGCACGAGCGTACGAGAGGAAAACCTCGACCGGAGCACGAGCGTTGCGATCGCTATCCACGGTGATCCTTCCCGAGCGGCGACCGATGCCGAGGCCTTCGCTCCGGCAGATACGAGAACGGACTCTGGATCGCTCCTCGCTGCGAACTTCGGGGTCCACACTTCGAAACGCGAGAAGACCCCTCAGACGACGCCGGAGCTGTCGACTCGGGTGCCCGCCTCGCCGTACAGGATGTAGTTGAACGCGTCGACGCTCCCCACCTCGAAGAGCGACTGCCGCCCGTGGAGCACTGCGGTTCCCAGCGTTCGACCAGCCACGAGATCCCGATAGACGGTCGTCGCAAAGGTCGCGGCGGAGCTGTCGCCGACCGTCCAGAGCGATCCGACGAGATTGCGGATTCCCGCGGCGAGGAAGCGCTCCGCGACGGTGTTCGGCTCGTCGGAATCGAGATCCCCCCAGAAGTCGCGCGCACTCTCACACGCATTGAGGAACACCAGAGACGGCGCCTTCCCATCGGGCAGGTCTCGGAGATGGCGTGCGCTCAGGATTCCGTCGGCGAGGACCAACCCCGATGCCGTCGGCTCGCCCTCGACCAACTGCGCATGGCCCGCGTAGTGGAGAATGTCGACACCCTCCTCCAAGCGCGCGAGCACCGCCTCCGAGGTCGCGCACTTTCCGATCAGACACTCGACGATGTGGAGTCGCGGGTGGCGATCGAGAATCTCTGCGAGCGCCCGCTGTTCCCGGCGCGTCCCTGGCAGGTCCGAAGTGGGATCGGAGACCATGAGGACGCGGAGGCGCCGCTCGAACTGTCGCCTTGCATGGTGACTGCTGACCGAGAGGCGGCTCGGTCGACGCGTCAGCCCTCTCAGCGCGAGGTGCTCGAGACGATCGAGGTCGGAGCCCGCGCTCGCAGGATAGGCGACGCACATCAGCTCGAACGGGATGCGTCCGGCCGGTCCGTCGTGTCGAACCTCGATGGGTCGCGCCTCCGCGGCGAGCGCTTCGCGGACCTCGGGCGGGAGCACGGCTTCGGCGAGTCGCTCTCCCAACTCGCGAATCGCGCTGCGCCACTCGTTCGTGCTCTGGTTCTCGACCCAACCCTCGACCTTCGTCAACACTTCGCGCACCACCGACCACTCGACCGACGATTCGCATTCGATCGGTGCCGCGCGGCCGGACGTGTCGACCTCGAACGCGATCCGTCCCCTCTTCGTGCCGACGGTCCGCATCATGATCGGGAGCTCGCGCTCCTCGATCCCGGTCTGAGGACGCCTCTCGGCGAGCCGGATCGTTCCACGCGTCTTCAGCCGCTCGAGCGATCGCACGAGCTCTCGATATCGACGCGCGTCCCGCTCGCAGAACACGACGCCCGTGAGTCGCCGACGCTGCGGTTCGTCGGCTTCGGCCGCGCGGATCCCCGCGATCATGGCGCCGACGGACTCGTCGACCCCGAGACCGAGAGTCGTTCCGAACGGCACCATCGCCACCGACCGGATCCCGATCGCGAGGGCGTCCCGGGTCATCGCCCTCGCCGCCTGACGGGCTCGTCGAGCGAGACGCTCCCCGGCATCGCGCTCGTCGAGATCACCGAGCTTGCCGAGTCGTGCCCAGAGCGCGTAGCTCGCCGCGACCTGCAGCTGAAGAGGAAGGACCTGGCACTCCTTGGCTCGGGGAGGATCGACATCATCCGCGACTCCGGACGCCGAGAGCAGTCGGCGATCGAGACCGGTCCGCTCCGCTCCGGCGACCGTGACGAAGGAAACGGCGTCGGTGGGTGCGCGAAGAACGTCGCCTCGCCACGCCACGACGGGAACGGCTTCCAGCCCATCGGTCGCGCCTCGAAGACGCCGCCACGTCAGCAGCCCCTTGAGCACCAGACCGGTCACCTCGAGCGGGGAGGTCGAGTGCCAGAGGCGACGGTTCTCCTCCCAGGTCAGGCCGTTGTGCCCAGGACCTGCGCTCCGGAGGCGCTCACCGTACGCCCGGAGCCGCTGCGCGAGATCATCGAGACTCTCCGGAACGTTCCAACCCGCTTCCCGAGCGCATCGACGGTGCGCCTCCAGCGCCTTCGCATACACGGGGTCTCCGGCGACGAACGCCGATGACAACGCGGCGGGAAGCGGCTCGTCGGGGTCGAGACACCGCGCGACCGCGGCGGACGCGCCTCCGAAGCCGCCCAGCACGAACAGCGGTTGGGGATCGTCTCGGCGGAGATCGGAATCGACCGACCACCACGCCTCCTCGGCGATCCCGGGAAAGGCGCCGCTGTACCCTTTCACCTTCCCGCCGATGCACACTCGCGCGTGACAGATCTCTTCGGGATCGGGTGGAGTCGTCGTCCCGCCGGGCGCGATCGCGTCCGCCATGAACGCTCGCATCACGCTGTACTGCCAGGAGTCGGGCGCGGACGCATCATCGAACGCCGTGATGATGTAGCTGCCACGCACGCGTCGCGCCGAAGAGCGGGGGTCCTCCGACCCCGGCACCAGCCGATCGGACGCGGGAACGACATACGAGCGGACCTGATCCGCCGTCGTCCCGGAGACGCGACGGTGCCGGTCGATCAACTCGACCAAGAGCTGCGTGAATCCGGTCGTGGCGAAGTGACCGCCGTACCCGATCCCCGCTCCCGCCCGAATCAGCCCGAAGGTGACTTGGGCGATGGCCACATCGAGATGCCAGGAAACGAGCCCCGTTCCGCTGAGCTCGGTTCGTCCCGATTCGGCGCGGAGTGGAGGCGCATCGTCATCCGCCCTCGAGATCGACCACGCGACGCGCAGCCCTCCGAGGGGGATCGCCTCGCGATCGAGAGGGTCCGCCTCGG